>JAXDPR010000031.1:0-3718 GCA_034668265.1 Sphingomonadales bacterium | reverse complement strand
AGCTGGCCGGCCGCAATGTCCTTGAGCATGTTCGCGAGGCCCTTGAGAAGGTTCTCGCCGCGCGTCTCGATCGTCCGCTTCAGCACCTGCGGGTTGGTGAGGGCGAAGTTCGACGGGCTCATCGCGTCGACGAAGCTCTTGGTCGCGAAGCGCATTTTCTCGCGCGTCTCGGCGTCGACGCCGTCGATCTCGTCGACCGTTCCGAGCAGCTGGTCGGACACTCGCAAATAGGTCTGGCGGATGGTGTCGAAGATCGGGTTCTCGCGCCACTCGGGCGCGGCGAAGCGGCGGTCCTTGCGATCCTTGTCGTCGGCGCTCGGCACCGCAGTAACCCCGCCGAGCATCTTGCCCCAGGTCTCGAGCCCCTTGGCCCAGGCCTGCGCACCCGCGGTCATCAGCGCCATCGGGTCGGTCTGCGCCTTCGCATCGCCAAAGCCGAACGCGCTCGGGTCCCACGCCGGGAACGGCTGGTCCTTTTTCAGGCTCTCCGCCCAAAATTCCATCAGCATCTGCTGAGCGCGACCCATCACCAGCGTCCAATGCTGCCAGTCCTCGAGCGTCGGCATCGCGCTCGTCGTGCTCGTCTCGTCGGCCATCAATTGCCCTTACGCCTCGTTGCCAAGGAAACGAAGCTCGGACGATAGTGCTGCAATGATGCGATTGTTCATCTCACTGCTTGGCCTGGCGCTTGCCGCCTGCTCGACGATTCCGCGATTCGACCCAATCGTCCATGCCGAGGTCGGAGTGGCGTTCGATCGCAACGGCGACATTGCCAGCTTCGCCGACGGCATCGCCGATCCGCGCAGCGGCCGACGCGTCACCATCGACGATCCGGTGCGCGTCGCGTCGGTCAGCAAGATGGTCACGGCGATCGGCGTGATGAAGCTGGTCGATGAGGGCAGGCTCGACCTCAACCGCGACGTCTCGGACTATCTCGGCTGGCAGGTGCGGAACCCCAATTTTCCGCAGCGCCCGATCACGCTGGCGATGCTGCTGGCGCACACCAGCTCGATCCGCGAGCACGACGACAATTATATAATCCCGCTTGGAGCGACCCTGCGGCAGGCGATGACCGATACCAGGAACTGGGATAGGCGGCATGGACCGGGCGACGGCTATTTCGCCTACGTCAATTTGAACTATCCGGTCATCGGCTCGGTCATCGAGAAGATCACCGGCGAGCGATTCGATCTGTGGATGCACCACGAGGTGCTCGAGCCCATGAAGCTCGACGCCTGCTTCAACTGGCCGACGTGCAGCGATGGCGCTGTCGCGCGCGCGGTCGAGCTCGATGCGCCGGACGGCAAGCCGGCCAAGGATGACCTCCACGGCCGACGGCCGGATTGCCCGGTGTTCGTCAAGGACGATGAGCCATGCGACCTCTGGCGCTGGAAACTCGGTGAGAATGGCGCGCTGTTCGCGCCGCAGGGCGGCCTTCGCATCTCGGCCCGTGGCCTCGCCAGGATCGGCCGAATGCTGCTGAACCGGGGGACGCTCGACGGCGTCCGCATCCTGTCGCCACGGGCCGTTGAGACTCTACTTGCCCAGACCTGGCGCTTCGACGGCGCAAACGGCGCAACCGAGCGTGGCTTCTACTGCAGCGCCGGCAACGGCACGCACCTGATACCGAATCGCCAGAAGGGCTGCGCCGACGACCTGGGTACAAATGGCGCATTGCTCGTCGGCCATGCCGGCGACGCCTACGGCTTGAAGAGCGGACTATGGATCGACCGAGCGCGCGGTCGCGGCATCGCTTATTTCGTCACCGGCGTCGCCGATCCTGCGCCAACGGCCTCGGACAGCTCCTACAGCGCCGCCGAGGCACACGCTTTCCGCCGGATCTACGGCCTCATGTCGCGCTAGCAGCTCAGCACGTCTCCGCTGTACCAGCGCCGGGCGCAGTCCTGGTTGCGGGTCATCCAGCGCGGATAGGCGCGGTCGGGCCGATCGTGCCACCAATCGTTCCACTTGTCGGGATCGATGCCGCGGTTGCCGTCGAAATCGCCGTAATCGTTATAGCCGGCATAGCCGTAGGCGGCCGCGAAGCCCCGGTGGACGTGGCCCTCAAAGCGGCCGTCTCCGTTGCGGCGGTGACGCTGAGGCGGAGTTGTGACCCAGCGTCCGTTCGATGGGGCGGCGAAGCTCGATGGGCTAACTGCTTGCGCCGGCGCTCCCGGCACGATGGCGGCCAAGGCCGCGAGACCAAGCAACACACGCATGTGGCTGCTCCTTCTGTGAACGTCCATTGTGGACGCGAGTGCCAAGGCGCGCTTTTGAGCCGCGTTGCAATGCGTAAGTTTACCCATGAAGAGCGCCGTTCATTGCGCCGCAACCCTGAGAGCAGGACAATGGCGCCGATGCCCGCCGGCTTCTCCATCGTCCTTGCAGCTGCCGCCCAAGCCGTGGCTGCGCCGGCATCGTCCTATGGCCTCGCCCCGACCGCCGCCTCGGCCGCCGCCGCTGCGCCCGCCAAGGAAGCACCGCACCAATGCACCACGCCGGCGAAGCCGGACCCCAATTCTCGCGACATCGTCATTTGCGCCGAGCGTCCCAACGGCTATCGGCTCGACCCTGACGTGCTCGCTGCCAGGCGGCTGAAGAAGAAGGGCGAAAGCGTCCGGCCGCGCAACCCGCACGAGACCTATGCCAATCATAGCTGCGCGACCGTCGGGCCGATGGGCTGCCGCGGCCAGCCGACGATCGACATGTTCACGGCCGCGGCCGCGCTGGCGGCGATGGGCGAGCGGCTCTCCAAGGGGCAGGAGATCGGCAGCATGTTCAAGACTGAGCCGACCTCCAGCGAATATCAGCTCTATCTCGAGGCCAAGAAGCAGCGCGAGGAGCAGGAGGCCGACAAGGCGGCCAAGGCCAAGGCGGCGGCCGCACAAGCGGCAGCAGACAGCGCGCACACACAGCATTGAGCGGCAGCGGAGCGGCGCGAGTGCCGGCGCGTTTAGCAGCCATGCCGTCGAGCGTGATCCGCCGCTTCGTTTACGACGAGATGGAAGCGAACCTGTGGGTCGAGTTCACGACCGGGCGCCGCTACGTCTATTCGGGCGTGCCGAAGGATGTCGCCGATGCGTTCCGAGGCGCCTTTGCCAAGGGTGCGTATTTCAACACCCGAATCCGCGACCGCTTCCCCTACCGCGAAATCACCCACGCGGACGAGGAAACCCAATCTTAGCTTCCTTCAGTTAGGCCACGCGCATGATACCGATGCGCACGAGCACGATTTTCAAGAACCGCTGGTGGGCCCTCATCTGGGCCGCCGGGATCATCTGGTTCGCTTATGATTTCGCCGCCTCCGCGCCGCAGGAGGATAATTCGGCGGCGAATTCGGACCAGGTCAACGAGGCGCTCAACGCCTTCTAGTCGGCTGGGCGGAGGTCTGCCCTGACGATATGCCATCGCCGCTGCTCCGCCGTCGACCCAGGCACATCGTTGACGCGTCGCAGCGTCATCTTGCCTGTGAGGGAGCCCGTATAGTCGCCCTTGGCGAAGAAGAGGCGCAGCGGCACATCTACATAAAGTGAGCCCGCGGCGCCTTCGACCGCGCCGGGCTTGCCGATTGCGGCACCTCCAAATTCATAGCCCGCAAATCGTTTGGCGAAATTTGCATCGCTCACGGTGTCCCCGGACCAAAGGCGATGGGCTTCCGCGTAGCGTTTCGCCTTCAGCAGGTTCGCGAATTGGGCGACGACATCCATCGCAGCGTCGG
>JAXDPR010000030.1:0-3392 GCA_034668265.1 Sphingomonadales bacterium | reverse complement strand
ACAGGGTCAAGCCCGCGACCGCGACGGCGGTCAGCGCCTCCATCTCAACGCCCGTTTCAGCCTTGGTGCGGACTTCGGCCTCGATCCGGAAGCCGGGCAGCGAATCGTCGATTCCGATTCGAACCTCGACATGGGTCAGCGGCAGCGGGTGGCACAGGGGGACAAGCTCGGCGGTGCGCTTGGCGGCCATGACTCCGGCCAGTTCCGAAGTCGCGATGACCGAGCCCTTCGGCGTGCTTCCCGCGCGGACTTGATCGAGCGTGTCGGGCCGGCAGGTCAGCGTCCCGCGCGCCGTCGCGGTGCGCGCGGTAGCTTCCTTGCCCGACACGTCGACCATTCGTGCGCGGCCGGATTCGCCGACATGGCTGAGATCGCTCACGACGGAACCAGCTCGCTCAAGCGCGGCACCAGCCCCGCCAGCGAGCAGGGCCGATAGCGGCTGTCGAGCTCGTCGCGCAGCACCAGGTCCCAGCCGTCGCGGCAGGCCCCGGTCGAGCCCGGCAGGCAGAAGATGAACATGTCGCCGATTTGCCCGGCAAAAGCGCGCGACTGCAGCGTCGACAGGCCGACGGTGCCGCGACTGGCCTGATGGAACAGCACCGCGAAGCCGTCCATCTCACGGCGACACAATGGCTTCACCGCCTCGGGCGTCACGTCACGCGGCGCGAAGCCGGTGCCGCCGGTCGAGATGACAACGTCGACTTCGCCGTTCTCGGCCCAGGCGCGTACCTGGGCGCGGATTGCGTCGACCTCGTCGGCCACGATCGCCTTACTGGCGAGCTGATGCCCCGCGCCGGTGAGCCGCCCGGCGAGAAGAGCGCCCGACCTATCGCTTTCCTCATCACGCGTGTCGCTGACGGTCAGCACCGCGATCCTGAGCGGGTGGAAAGGCAGGCTGTCGTCGATCCCGGCCAAGCGTCAGCCCCAGCGGTCGCGATCGGCCAAGTCGGCCTCGGTCGGCTCGACCCAGTTGGAACCGCCATCGCCGACCTCGCGCTTCCAGAACACAGCCTCGGTCTTGAGCCGGTCCATGAGATAGTCGACCGCCTCGAACGCGGCGCGGCGGTGGATCGAGGCGGCGCCGGCAAAGACGATCGGCTCGCCGGCCGGAACCGTGCCGCAGCGGTGGACGACCCGGACGTGACTGACGTCGAAGCGCTCGCCGCAAGCGACGGCGATGTCCTCGAGCGACTGGCGGGTGAGCGTGTCATGATGGTCGAGGACGACAGCATCGACCGCATCGCCGCCCTTCGATTCAGGGCGGGCAAGCCCGATGAAGGTGATGATCGCACCATCGCCGCGCGCCGCTTCGGTAAGCTCGGCAAGTTCGAGCTGCGGGTCGAGCGCTTGCGGCTCGAGCAGCGCGACGACGCTCATCCGCCCGACACCGGCGGCAGGAATTCGACCTGCTCGGCTGGAGTCACCACGAAATCGTCGCCAACCAGCGCGCTGCCGATGCATGCCCGCGAGCGGTCGAGAGTCTCCGCCGCACCGGGGTAGGAGCGTGCCAGCAGCCGGCGCAGCTCGCCGACCGAGCATGGGTCCGGCGCATCGACATCGACCTGCCGGCCGACACCGTCCGCAAGCCGGCCATGGAGCAGGATTCTCAAGCCGAGCCTCCTTCGTCGCCGGACCGCTGTCGCGGCGCGGCGCGGCGAGGTCAACAGCCTTGGTGTAGCCGCGCGAAAGGTCTAGGTGGCGCGCGTCAGGAGACTCATCATGGCTGAACAGGCTGAGCTCACGCGCCCCGAAACCCCCGCAAAGAAGCTCCAAACCGTCAATCCGGCGACCGGCGAGCCAGGCAAATCCTACGACCCGCACACGATCGACGACGCGAAGGCGGCGGCAAAGGCGGCGCGGGCGGCCTTTCTCGAATGGCGGCGGTCGAGCTTCGAGCAGCGCTCCGCGGTGCTTCACAAGGCGGCCGATATCCTTCGCGCGCGCGAAGGCGAACTTGCACGCCTGATGACCGAGGAAATGGGCAAGACGCTCGACGACGGGCGAGCCGAGGCCGAAAAATGCGCGTTCCAATGCGACTGGTTCGCCGATCACGCCGCCGAATATCTCGCCGACCAGCCTGTCGACATCGGCGGCGCCGAGGCGTTCGTCACGTTCAATCCGATCGGAATCGTCCTCGCGGTGATGCCGTGGAACTTCCCGCTGTGGCAGGTCTTCCGCGCCGCCGCGCCCGCGCTGATGGCGGGCAACGGCATGCTCCTCAAGCACGCCAGCAACGTTCCCGGTTCAGCACTGGCGATCGAAGAGGTCCTTCACCAGGCCGGCGTGCCGAAGGAACTTTTCCGGACGCTGCTTCTGCCAAGCAGCGAGGTCGAAGCGCTGATCAAGGACGACAATGTCGCCGCGGTGACTCTGACCGGCAGCGTTCCGGCCGGGCGCAGCGTCGCGACCGCGGCGGGTTCGGTCCTCAAGAAATGCGTGCTCGAGCTCGGCGGATCGGACGCCTATGTTGTGCTTAAAGACGCCGACATTGAAGCCGCGGCCAAGGTCGCGGCAACGGCGCGGATGGTCAACGGCGGGCAGAGCTGCATCGCGGGCAAGCGGTTCATCGTCGTCCGCTCGATCATTGAACCGTTCGAGCGCGCGCTGGTCGAGGCGATGCGCGGCTACGAAATGGGCGATCCGACGCGCGAGGGCACCAAGCTCGGCCCGATGCAGAGCGTGAAAGCGCGCGACGAGATCCACCGCCAAGTCGAGGAGAGCATCGCCAAGGGTGCCCGGCTCCTGCTCGGCGGTTCGGTGCCGGAGCGGGCTGGCGCCTGGTACCCGGCGACTGTCCTCGCCGACGTACGGCCCGGCCAACCGGCGCACGACGAGGAAGTGTTCGGGCCGGTTGCGGCGATCATCGCCGCCGATGATGAACGGGACGCGATCCGGATCGCGAACGACAGCCCGTTCGGACTCGGCTCGGGCGTGCTGACGTCGGACCTCGACCGCGGGCGGCGAATCGCGTCGCAGGAACTCGAAGCGGGGCTAAGTTTCGTCAACGAGAATGTCCGCTCCGACCCTCGGACGCCCTTCGGGGGGGTCAAGCATTCGGGCTTCGGGCGCGAATGCTCGGCTTATGGCATCCGCGAGTTCGTCAACATCAAGACGGTGCACGTGAAGCCGTTCGAGAATGCGGCCGGAAGCCGGACCGAATAGGCTGTCAGTCCTCGAACAGGGCAGTGCCGACCCGCACCGTTGTCGCGCCAAGCATCACTGCGGCCTTGAAATCATTGGACATTCCCATGCTTAGGCCGATGACGTCATGACGCCGCGCAAGCTCGGCGAGTAACGCGAAATAGGGGGCCGGCTCAAACCCGAGGGGCGGGATGGCCATCAGGCCTGCGAGCGGCAGCAGCGAGGCCCGGACCGCGTCGACCATGCTTCCG
>JAXDPR010000029.1:0-8163 GCA_034668265.1 Sphingomonadales bacterium | reverse complement strand
GTCCGGTCATGAACGAGGACGAGTTCGAGGCCGCCTGACGGTTCGTCGAACCGCTCCTTGAGCAACGAGAGGCGCCGCTGCTACCCAGTTCGCGCCTTTTGTTTTTGGGGAGCGGGTTCATGCGTCGCAATTTCCTGGCCGCCGTCCTGCTGTCGAGCATCGCACTGACGGCCGCGCCGAGTGTCGCAGCGGCGCAGACCGTCTACCCGCAGACGCGCCGCGTGGCCCTCGTCGAAACGCAGTTCGGCGTGCCCGTCGCCGACCCCTATCGCTGGCTCGAGAATGACGTGCGCAACGACTCCGAGGTGAGGGCGTGGGTCGATGCCGAGAACAAGGTCACCAACAGCTTCCTCGCCACCCTTCCGGCGCGCAAGGCACTGCAGCAGCGCCTAGCCGAGCTGCTCAACTACGAGCGCTACACCTCGATCCTGAAGAAGGGCGGGCGCTACTTCTACGCGCGCAACAGCGGGCTCCAGAATCAGTCGGTGCTCTACGTGCGCGACCGGCTGGATGGCGCCGAGCGGGTGCTGATAGACCCCAATCCCTGGTCGAAGGACGGCGCCACCGCGCTCGCCGAGTGGCAGCCCAACGATCAGGGCACGAAGCTGCTCTACGCGGTTCAGGACGGCGGCACCGACTGGCGCACGCTAAAGGTCCGCGACATCGCGAGCGGCAAGGACACCGGGGACCAGATCAAATGGTCAAAGTTCTCGGAACTGACCTGGGCCAAGGACGGTCGCGGCTTCTATTACGCCCGCTACGCCGAGCCGGCGGCCGGGCAGCAATATCAGGGGTCGAGCCGGAACCAGAAAATCTATTTCCACAAGCTCGGCACGGCGCAGTCGGCCGACCGCCTGATTTACGCCACGCCGAACCAGCCCGGCCTCTACCATTCGACGTCGCTCAGTGAGGACGGCAAGCGACTGGTCATCACGTCGAGCGAAACCGGGATCGGCTACCAGGTGGCCGTCATCGACCTCGGACGTCTGGGCGCCAGGGCGCGCATCCTCGTCCCGGGCTTTGCCGACAATTATTCCTACGTCGGAAGCGTCGGCCCGGTCCTCTACTTCGCGACCAACAAGGATGCGCCGAAGCAGAAGATCGTCACAATCGACGCCTCGGCGAAAACGCCCAAACTAAAGACCGTCGTTCCCGAATCTCAAGCGACGCTCGAAGGCGCCGACATCATCGGCGGGTGGATCGCGGCGCGCTACATGTCCGACGTCAAAAGCGAGGTGCGAATCCTGACGCTCGGCGGATCGCTCGTCCGCAACGTCGATCTTCCGGGGATCGGCGCGGTGCTCGGGTTCGCGGGCGATAATGACGACCCGGAGACCTTCTTCGCCTTCACCAGCTTCAACCGTCCGACCACCGTCTATCGCTACGATGTGAAGAGCGGCGAGGAGAGCGTCTGGGCCGCGCCCAAGGTGCCCTTCAACCCCGACGATTATTCGGTCGAGCAGCGCTTCTACGCGTCAAAGGACGGCACCCGCGTGCCGATGTTCATCGTCAGGAAGAAGGGCGTAACCGGTCCGGCCCCGACCCTGCTCTATGCCTATGGCGGCTTCGACATCGCAATCCCGCCGTCATTTTCCGCGACGCGCATCGCCTGGCTCGAAAAGGGCGGAGTCTATGTCTCCGCCAACATTCGCGGCGGCAGCGAATATGGCAGGGCGTGGCACGATGCAGGCCGGCTCGCCAACAAGCAGAACGTGTTCGACGATTTCATCGCTGCGGCCGAATATCTGAAGGCAAACGGCATCGCATCGCCCAAGGGGCTCGCTATCGACGGCGCGTCCAACGGCGGCTTGCTGATCGGCGCGGTCGTGGACCAGCGCCCCGACCTGTTCGACGCCGCACATCCGGCAGTCGGCGTGATGGACATGTTGCGCTTCGACCGCTTCACCGAAGGCCACAGCTGGGTCGGCGATTACGGCTCTCCGGGAAAGGAAGCCGATTTCCGCACGCTGCTGGCTTATTCGCCCTATCACAACATCAAGGCGGGCGTTCACTACCCGCCGATTCTGGCGACGACGGCCGACACCGACGATCGCGTCGTCCCGGGGCACAGCTTCAAATATGTCGCGGCGATGCAGGCGGCGGATCCCAATGGCGCGCCGCACCTCATCCGCATCGAGACGCGCGCCGGGCACGGCTCGGGCAAGCCCATCGCCAAGGTCATCGAGGAAACCGCCGACGTCTATGCCTTCCTTGGCCACTTCACGGGTCTCGATCCGGCGCGCTGACCGAGCGTCCCGGATTCGGCGGCGGGACGGTTCGATGGTATAGTCGGTATCCGCAGCCGGGGGGTTGTGGCGATGCTTTATTACCGCCTGTATTTCATGCACCGCTTCAGCGGCCACATCGAACACTACCGCGAGTTCGAGGCGGAGAATGACGAGGTCGCGGTTGCGACCGCGGAACGCTGGCGCGAGGGCGGTCCGATGGAGCTGTGGAACCTCGAGCGCAAGCTCAAGCATTGGGATGAGGAGACCGTTGCGGACGACGGCTGAACCGCAGCAAACAAGCGGTTCATGGCTGGTGCAATCCCCTGAAGATAAACCCGAAATGGGTCGCCGTGAGCTTCTGGCCGGCGACTCGGGAACGAGAGATCAGGGAGTCAGGGTCATGAGGGCAATCACTAAGTTTCTTGCGGGCGGGGTCGCGATCGCAGCGCTCGCCAGCGCCGCCCCGGCAGCGGCGCAATATTATCCGGGCTATGGAAACCCGGGCTACGGTTATGGGTATGGCGGCGGCGGTAATGTCATCGGCCAGGTGCTGAACGACGTCCTCGGCAACGGCTATGGCAATTACGGCGGCGCAAACAGCCAGGTCGCGGTCAATCAGTGCGCGGCGGCCGTGCAGCAGCGCCTCAGCGGCGGCTACGGCTACAACGGCTATGGCAACAACGGCTACGCCAATACCGGCGCCAGGGTGCTCGGCATCAGCCGGGTCGAGCCGAGATCGAACGGCGAGCTGCTCGTTCGCGGCGTCGCCAACAGCGGCCGCTACGCCAGCTACGGCTACAATAGCCAGGGCCAGGTTGACCTGACGTGGAAGTGCCGGGTTGATTATCGCGGCTTCGTCCGCGACATCGACATCAACCGCGCACAGACCAACTACGGCTACACCGGCGCCTATTCGCCGTACAACAACGGTTACGATTATTCGCAATACGGCTACCGCCGCTACTAAAGCCGCTTTGCCTCTGGGATGATCGCAATGCGCCGGGCTCTGGGAGAGTCCGGCGCATTTTTCGTTTCAGGCGTTTGCGGCGAGTTCGCGCGCGACCTCGGCCATCTGGTCGGCGCAGGTGCCCCAGCCCTCGTCGAACCCCATCGCGGCGTGTGCGTCACGGTCCTTGGCATTCGCGTGCATGACCGTCGCGGTGTAGCGGGTCTTGCCATCGCCGGCGTCATCGAAAGTGTGGACGGCGGTGAACGGGAAGCCGTTGCAACCGTCGTCGGTGAACTCGTTCGGCCGGTAGCCCTCCTTCATCGTCGAGGACCAGATGATCCGCTTGCCGGGAACGACGTCCAGCACGCAGGCGGTGCCGCTGAAATCGAAGCCGTTTGGACCTGTCATGCGCGTGAAGAATTTGCCGCCGGGTCGAAGCTCGATCTCGCATTCCGGCGTCTCGAATGGCCGCGGCGCCCACCAGCGCTTGATATGCTCGGGACTGGTCCACGCCTGCCACACGAGGTCGGCCGGCGCATCGAGAATGCGTTCCAGCACCAGATCGTTTCCCTCAGCCATGATTGTCTCCATTGCTCTTTATGGTTTGAAGATAGGTCTCGAAGCGGTCGAGCTGCGCCTCCCATTCCTTCCGACGCCCGACGAGCCAGCTTTCGGCGGCGCTCAATGCTTGTGGCTCCATCCGGACAGTCCTCACGCGCCCCTTTTTCTCCGACGCGACGAGCCCGCTGGATTCCATCGCTTTCAGATGTTGGAGAACGGCGGGGAGGCTGATCGGCAGCGGCGAGGCGAGCTCGCTGACCGATGCGGGGCCTTGCGCGAGACGGACGAGCATACCGCGGCGAACCGGGTCTGCGAGGGCCGCGAAGGCGCGATCGAGTTGATGCGAATCGTTAAGCACGCGCTTAACTAATCACCAGCTGCCGACTTCGCAAGACACTTAATGCATCGCTTAACTTTACTCGGGAGGCGATGCTTCCTATCGGCCCGCCATGACGGTCCTGCCCACTGAATCGATCCTCATCGTCGACTTCGGCAGCCAAGTGACCCAGCTCATCGCCCGGCGCGTCCGGGAGGCCGGCGTTTATTCCGAGATCGCGCCGTTCAACACCGCCGACGAAGCGTTCGAGCGGCTGCAGCCGAAAGGCATTATCCTGTCGGGCGGGCCGAGCTCGGTGATGTGGGAAGACAGTCCGCGCGCGCCGCAGCATTTCTTCGGTCGCGATCTGCCGATCCTCGGCATCTGCTATGGCCAGCAGACCATGGCGCACCAGCTCGGCGGCCGGGTTGCGCCGGGCGATAATCGCGAGTTCGGCCGCGCGTTCATCGAGATCATCGACGAAAGCGCGTTGTTCGACGGCCTTTGGAGCATCGGCGAGTCACACCAGGTTTGGATGAGCCACGGGGACCGCGTCGAGCAGCTGCCGGACGGGTTCAAGATCGTCGCGAAGTCCGAAGGCGCGCCTTACGCCATTGCGACCGACGAGAGCCGCCGCTTCTACTCGACCATGTTCCACCCTGAAGTGGTGCACACGCCGGACGGCGGCCGGCTGCTGGCGAATTTCGTTCGGCACGTGTGCGGTTGCGCGGGCGACTGGACGATGGCCAGCTTCCGCGAGGCGAAGATCGCGGAGATCCGCGAACAGGTGGGCAAGGGCAGAGTGGTCTGCGGCCTTTCCGGCGGCGTCGACAGCGCGGTCGCAGCGGTGCTGATCCACGAGGCGATCGGCGAGCAGCTGACCTGTGTTTTCGTCGACCACGGCCTGATGCGCATGGGCGAGGCCGAGCAGGTCGTGAGCCTGTTCCGCAACAGCTACAACATCCCGCTCGTCCACGTCGACGCGAGCAAGGACTTCCTTAAAGGGCTGGAGGGCGTCAGCGACCCCGAGGCCAAGCGCAAGTTCATCGGCGCCGAGTTCATCAACGTGTTCGAGGCCGAGGCAAAGAAGATCGGCGGCGCCGATTTCCTCGCTCAGGGCACGCTCTACCCCGACGTGATCGAAAGCGTCAGCTTCACCGGCGGCCCATCGGTAACGATCAAGAGCCACCACAATGTCGGCGGGCTTCCCGAGCGCATGAACATGAAGCTGGTCGAGCCCTTGCGCGAATTGTTCAAGGACGAAGTGCGGGAGCTCGGCCGCGAGCTCGGCTTGCCCGAGGCGTTCGTGCAGCGCCACCCGTTCCCCGGGCCGGGCCTCGCCATCCGCATCCCCGGCGAGGTCACTCGCGAGAAATGCGACATCCTGCGCAAGGCCGACGCGGTCTATCTCGAGGAGATCCGCAACGCCGGTCTCTACGACGCGATCTGGCAGGCGTTCGCCGTGCTGTTGCCGGTACGTACCGTCGGCGTGATGGGCGACTATCGAACCTACGATTTCGTGTGCGGCCTGCGCGCCGTCACCTCGCTCGACGGCATGACCGCGGACATCTACCCGTTCGACGCGGCATTCCTGAGCCGCGTCGCCACGCGCATCGTCAATGAGGTGCAGGGCATCAACCGCGTCGTCTACGATTACACCTCGAAGCCGCCCGGCACGATCGAGTGGGAGTGACACCGTGACGCATCGCTCGCGAATCAACGGCATCCTGATCGACTGCAACGTCGACGACATCGCGGCTGCCGCGCGCTTCTGGGCTGAGGCGCTCGGCCGTCAAGTCGACCCGGACCATCCCGGCACGCGAGGCGATTACGTGATGCTTGAGACGCCCCCCGACGAGATCAGCGTGCAAATCCAGCGCGTCGATCACGAGAGCCGGATCCACCTCGACATCGAAACCGATGACATCGAGGCCGAGGTTGCGCGGCTCGAACAGCTGGGCGCGACCGTCGACCGGCGCCTGGAACGCTGGGTCGTCATGCGTGCCCCGAGCGGCCAGCGCTTCTGCGTCGTGCGGGTGCAGCGCGAGGGCTTCGCCGACCACGCTTTGACGTGGGGCTGAGGCGGCGCTTGCGACTCGGCTGCTAGGCGGTCCGGATCGAAAAAAGCGTCGCGTTGCTGATCGCATATACCGCGCCATCGGCCCCGACGAGCGTGGGCGTGTAGGCCTGGCCGAGGCCTGATGTCAGTCGAACGCTCTGCGACAGCGTATTGTTCGTGAGGTCCCAGCGATACAAAATGCCGTCCTCATTATTCGCGAGGATCGACTTACGCGCCGGATCCGCCGCCATCGTGTTGATGCACCATTCCCGCCGCGCGGTCGTCGAGCCGGCGTCGAGGGTAGGCCCGAGGATGGTCAACACTTCGCGCATCACGGACACGCTCGGCACGATTGGATCCGCCTGGCTTGCTTTTGGATCGAGCACGGCGAGCTTGTTCAATCCATCGCCCGTGCCGACCCCTTCGTAATTGTTGTATTTCAGCGCAAGCAGGTAGGTCGACGTCCCGCTGTAAGAGGTCACCATCGTGGTCGCGATAATACTGGGCGACACGTCCCATCCGAAGCTTCCCGGCACGCCCGCTGGATTGAGCATCGCATCGAATTGCAGCAGCCAGCCGCGCGCGTTGTGCGTGGGAAACTGCCCCTCTAGCACACCATAGAACACGCGGTCGTCCGGGCCGACGACGGGCGAGGACGTGCCGTTGTCGCTGATCTGTGCGACGCCGCCCGTGTTTGGGTCGATCAAGTGTACCTTCGCGCGCGTCGCCAGCGTGGTGCTATCGAGCGCCAGCAGGTACCCCGATTGAACGGTGCCGGCCGCCGGCGCGATGTTCACCGCGATGTAGACAATGCTGCCATCGTTGGAGAGCGCCGGCGCGCAGTTCATCGCCGGCTTCTGGATCGCCGCGTCGCCGGCGGCCGTCGCTGCGCTGACCCAGATGCCGGACCCATCGGGAGCAACTCGCGCAATGCCGCTCACCAGTCCGGCAGGATTCGTGCCGGTTACCTGGAATCCAAAGAAGATGTTTCCCTGCGCATCCGCTGTCAGCGGCGTGTTGATAAACACACTGCCGTCGAACGCGGCGGAATTGGCCGTGTAGGCGGCGGCGCCGTAAAATACGTGGCTGGCGGTGCTGCTGCTGGCGGCATCGGCATCAGTTCGAACGAACAGCCTTCCGCCGGAGTCCGGCGCATAGACGCGACCCTGCTGGGTCAGCAGCACATTGTAGGGCGGGAGCCAGTTGTGCGGCGGCGCGACATAAGCGGTGCTCGCGGACCAGAAGAGGTTGCCGGCCGAGCCGACGCGGCCTTCAACGCGATAGCCGCCGGTAGCCGTCGTCTTGACCGGGATTATCACGGTGTTGGCCGTGGTCACGGCCGGCGAACCGTAGTGCGTCAACAGCGCTCCACTCGATGTATACTGGGGCGCTAGGTCCACCGCCGACGACCATGTGATGTGCCCGAGATCCTGCGAGGCGGTCGCGCTTACCGCGGTATGCTGCGCATCGTGCCCGTAGCCAAACCAGGCTGGGCCAGTGCCCGGCGTCGGCGTCGGCGTCGGCGTCGGGCTCGGGGTCGGTGACCCGCCACCTCCGCCGCCGCCGCCGCCGGGGTCGCACGCCGCCAGGACGGCATAGGACGCGAGCATTGCCAGCGTGCTGCGCCGCGAAACAAGAGGGAAGGTGGTAGGAGCGGGCCGAATGCTACGAGTGCTCATTGCGGCAGCTTATTGTTGATTATGCAAAATGCATCACAAGATTGACCTCGACCCCCGAAAACTCCACAGAATTTCCAAGCGACTGGATTAGTTGTGTATTAACAGTAACTTGCTGTTAACTGGAACTTGACTCGCGGTCGCTATTTGTAGCTGCTGATGGCGGTGGAGGTTGCGGAATAGTGCGGACAATTCACAAATTAGCGATTGCAGTGGCTGCAGCAGCGCTCACCGGCTGCGGGACTGCGCCCGCGCCCCAGCTCGCTTCGGGCAACGCGCCGATGCAGGCCTTCAACGAAGTCCCCTATCATTGGACTGTCGGCAACGCCCCACAGGCGCACAGGGACCTGGTCGCCGAGTTCGGCCGCGTCGGT
>JAXDPR010000028.1:0-3801 GCA_034668265.1 Sphingomonadales bacterium | reverse complement strand
GCTTAAGGACCTGGTCGAGGGACGCACGCTCTGGGGCTTGGGAAGGCGTGATCGCCTTGTTATGGACGCTTCACGCTTGGATGCCCAAAAGGGGATTGAAATGGCCGAAGAACAAGAACCGATCCTGACGTACCCCGGCAGCCACGAAAACGCCGTGCACGTTCACGACTACGAGCGTTTCACCAGACTGTTCAAAATTGGCGCGATCATCTGCCTGGTCATTGGGGTGGTCTCGCTGTTCATCATTAAGGCCTATTGGTAGGTCTTGAACGAATGAAGGTCGCGGTCCTGAAGGAAGGTGCGGGCGAGACGCGCTGCGCCGCTGTCCCCGAGACCGTGAAGAAATATATCGCGCTCGGCGCCGAGGTGGCAGTCGAGAGCGGCGCAGGCAAAGGCGCGTCGATCGCCGATGGTGATTTCGAGGCTGCCGGCGCGACGTTGGGCAGTCGCTCCGACGTGCTCAAGAAAGCGGGGATCGTCCTCGCCGTTACGGGACCTGACCCGGCGACGCTCAAGGGCGCCGAGAAGGGCGCGCTTCTCGTCGGGGGCCTGGATCCGCTGCGGCGGCGCGAGGCGGTCGAAGCCTATGCCGCCGCCGGTCTCGAGGCGCTGGCGATGGAGTGGATGCCGCGCATTTCCCGAGCCCAGTCGATGGACGTCCTGTCGTCGCAATCGAACCTCGCCGGCTACAAGGCGGTCATCGACGCCGCCGCCACCTACGGTCGCGCCTTCCCGATGATGATGACCGCCGCCGGCACCGTCAGCCCGGCGAAGGCGTTTGTCATGGGAGTCGGGGTTGCCGGGCTCCAGGCGATTGCGACCGCCCGGCGCCTGGGCGCGCAGGTCAGCGCGACCGATGTCCGCTCTGTGACCAGGGAGCAGATCCAGTCCCTCGGCGCCAAGCCGATCTTCGTCGAGAATGTCGCCGGGATCGAAGGCGAAGGCGCCGGTGGATACGCCGCGGAAATGTCCGATGAATATCAGAAAGCGCAGGCCGAGCTGGTGTCGTCGCATATCGCCAAGCAGGATATCGTCATCACGACGGCGCTGATCCCCGGACGCCCGGCGCCGCGGCTGATCACCGACGCGCAGCTTGCGACCATGAAGCCGGGCAGCGTCATCGTCGACCTCGCGGCCGAGGCAGGCGGCAACGTCGAAGGCACGATCGCCGGCGAGACAGTCGAAAAGCATGGCGTGACGGTCATCGGCGCCGCCAATCTCGCGCGCAGCCTCGCCGCCGACGCCTCGGCCCTGTTCGCGCGCAACCTGTACAATTTCCTGTCCGCGTTCTGGGACAAGGACCAGGCGCGTCCCATCCTCCCTGACGATGACGAGATCGTAAAGGCGATCCGGCTGACGCAAGGCGGCAAGGTCGTGAACGAGCGGCTCACGGCCGCTTGAGCCTTGAACACATCCGACATCCTGATCATCGGGGGCGGGATCGCCGGGCTTTCCGCTGCCGCGGCCCTGTCGAAGCACGCGCGCATCACCGTTCTCGAGGCGGAGGAGCAGATCGGCTATCATTCGTCGGGCCGAAGCGCGACGATGCTCCATTATGCGCTCGGCGATCGCCTGGTGCGGGCGCTGACGCTGGCCAGCAGGCCTTTCTTCGACGATCCTCCGGCGAGTTTCGGCGATGTGCCGCTCGGCCGCCGGATGCCGGTGCTAATTCATGGGCGCGAGGACGAACGCCCGGCGCTCGACGAGCTCCAGGCCGAGCTTAGCCGATTCGCGGCGCTGGAGAGGCTCGATGCGGCCGGTGTCCACGCGCTTTGCCCTTTGCTCCGCGAGGACGCGACACACGGGATCGCCGACCGCAACGGCATTCGCCTCGATCCGCATGCTCTGCTTCAGGGCAATTTGCGCGAGCTCAGGAGACGTGGGGGAGAGCTGCACACCGGCCAGCGGGTTGCGGCGATAACACGTGCGGAGGGAGCCTGGACGGTCACGACCGGCAAGGGTGACCGATTCTCGGCCCCGACCCTCGTCAACGGTGCCGGTGCATGGTCTGACGAGATGGCAAGGCTGGCGGGCGTCCGGCCCCTCGGCCTCCAGCCCAAGAGGCGGACGATCATTACCTTCGACGCCCCGTCCGGCGCCAAACTCGACGCGCTGCCGTTCGCCAAGACCGTCGGCGACGAGCTGTATTTCGCGCCAGAGAGCGGCCGACTGTTCGCTTCGCCGATGGACGAGGTGCCGAGCGATCCCTGCGATGCCCAACCCGATGAACTCGAGGTGGCGTTGGCGGCTTTCCGGATGGAAGAGCGGACGACGGTCAAGGTCGAGCGGATCCACAGCCGCTGGGCGGGCCTTAGGACCTTCACCTTCGATCACCATCCCGCGGTCGGCTTTGCCAGCGAAGCCGAGGGGTTCTTCTGGCTGGCGGGGCAGGGCGGCTTCGGGCTGCAGACCTCTCCGGCGATGGCCGCGGTCGTCGAATCCCTGATTGCCGGGACCGACTGGCCGATCGCCGACGTGGCGGCGGACGCCCTAGCTCCGGGTCGTTTCCTCGCGCAGCACGCATAGGTCCGCCCACCGCTCGCCGACGAGGTCGAACAATCGCGTCACGGGAATCTCCACCGAGGTGTTGAGCGAGCCGCCCGCTGGATACACCACCTCGAAAGCCCTCAGCGACAGGTCGAGATAAACGGGCACCGGCTGCTTGAGCCCGAACGGGCAGACTCCTCCGATCGGATGCCCCGTCAGCTCGAACGTCTCCTCGGGCCCAAGCATTCGCGGGCGCTGCCCAAATTCGTTCTTGCATTTGCGGTTGTCGAGGCGGGCGTCGCCGCGCGTGACCAGCAGGAAAAGATGGTCGCCGGCGCGCAGCGCAAGCGTCTTGGCGATCCGCCCCGGCTGGACCCCGAGGGCTTTCGCCGCTGCGTCTACCGTTGCGGTGCTTTCCTCAACTTCGATGAGCCTGAGGTCGGGCGCGCGCCCAGCAAGCCAGGAGCGGACCGAGTCGAGGCTCATTCGCCGACCAGGTGAAGCGCGATTTCCCGTTCCGGCGGGCTCCGGCGATGCTCGAACAGGTAAATGCCCTGCCAGGCACCGAGCAGGGGCCGCCCGTCGCTGACCGGTATCGACAATTGCGTCGCGGTCAGTGCGCTGCGCAGGTGCGCCGGCATGTCGTCCGGCCCTTCGTCGTCATGCTCGTAGGGGCCGCCCTCCGGCGCGAGGCGCGCGAAATAGGCTTCGATGTCGCGCGCGGCTGCGGGCGCCGCATTTTCCTGGATCAGCAGCGACGCCGACGTGTGCCGGCAAAAGATCGTCAGGAGGCCCTCGCTTATGCCGCTTTCGGTGACGAACTCGCGCACTTGCGGCGTGAATTCGTGCAGTCCGTGTCGATTTGCGCGAATCGGCAAAATGGCACTCGACTGGCGAAGCATGACGGCCGCCTAGAGTGTCAGCGGCCCCGCGGCCAGAGCGTCCATTGCACGTCGCCATGTGCATAAACGACAAGCGCCCGCCTTTCGGCGAGCGCCTGGTAAATCCTTGATTCTTCAGTCCGAAATGCTTCGGACGAAGCGAGTTCTTAGCCGTTGCCGCCCGTGGAACCGAAGCCACCGCCGAGCAACCACTCCCAAAACCCGCGGCCAGTCTTTACCTTCTTCATGGTCGTCACCCCTTGTTCGCTGCGATTCGGCAGTCGAGGTGACTATTAACCTTAATGTGTATGGTTAGTAAAGCTTTAACCAAAGTGTGGGCGGCCGAAACCGACCGTCGATGTCTCGTTACTTTGGCGGAACTTGAAGGCTAAGCGGCGGAGCGCTTGCGGTCGGTCGTCAGGCGCTTGGTCAG
>JAXDPR010000027.1:0-4926 GCA_034668265.1 Sphingomonadales bacterium | reverse complement strand
ACTTCGCCCCGCAGAAGGGGTCGAAGGCGGGTAGCGTGACGCCGACGGCTCGGATCTTGATCATTGCCGGCTCGGATTCAGGCGGCGGCGCCGGGATCCAGGCCGACATCAAGACCGTGACCATGCTGGGCGGCCACCCGATGACCGCCGTTACGGCCGTGACCGCGCAGAATACGGTCGGCGTGAGCGCGGTTCATCCGGTTCCGGCCGAGGTGATTCTCGCGCAAATCGAAGCGGTTATCGGCGATATCGGAGTCGACGCGGTAAAGATTGGAATGATCGGCGGCGCGTTTGCCGCCGAGCAGGTCGCGACTCGGCTCGAGCGGCTGAAGGCCGAGCAGCCCGGGATCCCCATTGTGTTCGACCCGGTAATGGTCGCGACCAGCGGGGCGGCACTCGCCGATGAGCCGACCATCGCCGCCTTCGGCCGGCTGATGGACGTGGCGACGATTACCACGCCCAACCTTCCCGAGCTCAAGCGGCTGACGTCTGAAGAGGATCCGGTTTCGGCAGCGTTGGCTCTCGTCGGGGCGCATGGATGCGCGGTGCTGATCAAGGGTGGCCATGAGGAAGGCGACGCGTTGGCCGATGCCCTGATCGAGACCGACAATATGACCAGCTGGCAGGGCCAGCGGATCGATACGACGAGCACTCACGGGACCGGCTGCACGCTTGCGAGCGCAATCGCCTTCTTTCTCGCTGGAGGCTCCAGCCTTGCCGACGCCGTGTCACGAGCGCGCGAGTTCGTCCGCGTGGCGCTGCGCGACGCGCCCGAACTGGGGCAAGGCGCGGGGCCGATGGGCCATGCCCGAGTGCGACTCGACGTCGGTGCGGGTCCGCGGCTCAACCAGGTCACCGTGACGGGTACAAATTACGAGCGCTCGGTCGATTTCTACCGGCGGCTCGGACTCCAGCAGATCGTCGACAGTGCCGAGACCGGCTACGCGCGGTTCGAGACCGCGGGCGGCGTCACCCTCTCGGTGCAGATCGATCCCGACGAGAAGATCATCGCGACAACCGCCATCTACCTCGAATGCGACGACCTCGACGACAGGGTCGAGAGGCTGGCGCGGAGCGGAATCGCCTTCGAGCACGGCCCTCGCAACCAGCCGTGGATGTGGCGCGAAGCGCGCCTTCGCGACCCCGACGGCAACATCATCTTCTTCTATCACGCGGGCGAGAACCGCCGCTTTCCGCCCTGGCGGATCGACTAATCCACAGATTTCGTCGCCCCCGCGAAAGCGGGAGTCCAGCCACGTGCAAGAAACTGGGTTCCCGCTTTCGCGGGAATGACGAATAAGAAGCGCGATGCCGCGGCGCTGCTCCTTCAAGCTCGAACTCGCCTTTCCGCAGCCCCTCGCCGGAGTCGACGAGGCGGGTTGTGCGCCGCTGGCGGGACCGGTGGTGGCTGGCGCCTGCATCCTGGATCGCGACAGATTCCCACGCGGGATCGACGACAGCAAGAATCTGCCGCTTGAGAAGCGCGAAGCGATCTACACCCGGCTCGTCAAATGCTCGGCCTGGGGCGTCGGTATCGCCACGGTCGAGGAGATCGACCAGATCAACATCTACTGGGCGCGGATGTTGGCGATGACCCGCGCGGTCGAGGCGCTGGGGCTCGAGCCGGCCTGGGTACTGGTCGACGGCAATGCGACCCCGCGCTGGCAACGGCCGTCCAAAGCAATCGTCGAGGGCGATGCCAAATGCCGATCCATCGCCGCCGCCTCGATCATCGCCAAGGTCACGCGCGACCGGATGATGGCCGATTATGCGCGCGATTATCCGGGCTACGGCTGGGAGCATAATCGCGGCTATCCGACGCCCGACCACCGCCGCGCGATCAACGAGATTGGGCTGACACCGCTTCACCGCCGCAGCTTCGGCCTCGTGCGGGCGATCGCCGAACGAGAGGCTCAGCCGGAGCTCAGCTTCGAAATTGTCGAGGGCGAGTCCTTCGAGTCACACCCACCACAGGTTGAGTCCCCGCCGGAGGTGCTGACTCAATATATTGTGGAGCCCGTCCGCCCGGCGGCCTGACGCTTCGCGTCCCGAACCGGGTCGTTAACCCTTGTCCGCTTGACCGCGAGTCCCCGCTGACTCACCCTCGCGCGTCAACGGAGGGGCATAAGGCCAGATGAATCTCATCGCCCGCATTGCGGAGCAGCCGGCGTCGTTTCGCCCGGCCAAAGCCGCCAAACGCGATTTGCCGCTCGATACCATCCTGCAGGGCGACTGCATCGCGGAGATGGCGCGGCTGCCCGACAGATCCGTCGACATGATCTTCGCCGACCCGCCCTACAACCTTCAGCTCGGCGGCGACCTGTTCCGTCCCGAAGGCGGCCGCGTCGACGCGGTCGACAACGATTGGGACAAGTTCGACAGCCTCGCCGTCTATGACGGCTTCACCCGGGACTGGCTCGAGCAGGCGCGGCGGGTACTCAAGGATGATGGCACGATCTGGGTGATCGGCAGCTATCACAACATCTATCGCGTCGGAGCGCTGCTTCAGGACGCCGATTTCTGGATCTTGAACGATGTCGTTTGGCGCAAGTCGAACCCGATGCCGAATTTCCGCGGTACCCGGTTCACCAATGCCCATGAGACTTTGATCTGGTGCGCCAAGAATGAAAAGGCGCGCTACACCTTCAACTATCGCGCGATGAAGGCGCTCAACGACGACCTCCAGATGCGTTCGGACTGGCTGCTGCCGATCTGCGCCGGGCCTGAGCGGCTGAAAACAGATGGTGGGTCCAAGGCGCATCCGACGCAAAAGCCCGAAGCGCTGCTCTACAGGATCCTGCTCGCCTGCACGAAGCCGGGGGACGTGGTGCTCGACCCCTTCTTCGGGACTGGAACGACCGGTGCAGTGGCGCGGCGTCTTGGCCGCCGCTGGATCGGGATCGAGCGCGAGCCGGCCTACGTGAAGGTCGCGCGCGAACGGATCGATTCGACGCTTCCGCTCGACGAGAGCGCGATGAAGACTGTGCTCGACAAGCGCGAGCAGCCGCGTGTCGCGTTCGGTGTGCTGGTCGAGGGGGGTGTGGTTCCGGCGGGCACGAGCCTGACGGATGCGAAGCGCCGCTGGAATGCAACGGTGCGCGCCGACGGTTCGATCGCCTGCGAGGCGCACACCGGCTCGATCCACAAGGTCGGCGCTGCGCTGCAGGGCGCCCCATCGTGCAACGGCTGGACTTTCTGGCATGTCGAGCAGGGCGAGGCGCTAACCGTGCTTGACGCCTTGCGGCAACAGCATCTCGCCGCGCTATAGCGGGAGCCATGCGCACGCTCCTGAGGCCAACCGCCTTCGTTGATTCGCCGTTCGGCCATGACGGTAAGGTCGCCCGGCTCGCGGGTGGGATGAACTGGTTCTCGGCGGTCGAGCTGATCCAGATCGACGGGCACCGACGCGTCGCGACGGAACTTGTACCCGTCGCCGCAATCGAAGACCGATTCGACGAGGACATGGCGGCGCAATGGCAGGCGCTGACCTCGCCTCGGCCCCCGTTGACGCTGGGCGAGCGGACCGTCCGTCTCGACCAGCCGCAGGTGATGGGGATCGTCAACGCCACGCCGGACAGCTTCTCCGACGGTGGCCAGTTCGCTGACTCGGCAGCGGCTGCGGAGGCGGGGGCGGCGATGGCGGCCGCAGGCGCGGCGATCGTCGATGTCGGCGGCGAGTCGACGCGGCCCGGCGCGCGCTCGATCTGGGAAGGCGACGAGATCGAGCGGGTAGCGCCGGCGATCCGCCAGCTTGCCGCGGGCGGCACGGCGGTGTCGTGCGATACGCGCAAGGCCGACGTCATGACGGCTGCGGTCGAGGCCGGCGCGCGCATGATCAACGACGTGTCGGCGCTGACCTATGACGCCCGTTCCGCCGAGGTCGCCGCCGCGCTCAACGTGCCGGTCGTGTTGATGCACCACAAGGGCGCACCCGAGGTGATGCAGGACGACCCGCACTATGACGACGTTCTGGTCGAGGTTTATCTCTGGCTCGAAGAGCGAATTGCGGCAGCAATCGAGGCTGGGGTAAGGCGCGAGCACATCCTCATCGATCCGGGCTTCGGCTTCGGCAAGAATGTCGGCCACAACCTCGAGCTGATGAACGGCCTGGCGCTGTTCCACTCATTGGGCTGTCCATTGGTCATCGGCGCCAGCCGCAAGCGCACGATTGGCGCGCTTTCGAACGAGGCCCCAGCGGATAAGAGGATCGGCGGAAGCATCGCCTTCGCCATGAAGGCGGTTGAGCAGGGCGCCCAGATCATCCGGGTCCACGACGTATTCGAGACGGTGCAGGCTTTGCGCGTTTGGCGGGGCCTGCGCGATCAGGCGCTGACCCCGCGAGCTTAAGCCGCCGTGTCGATCCCGAGCTCGCCGAGCTTGCGGTAGAGGGTCGAGCGGCCAATGCCGAGGCGGCGCGCGACTTCGGTCATGCGCCCGCGGTAATGGCCGATGGCAAGGCGGATGATATCTGCCTCGATCTCTTCGAGCGGCCGCAGATGACCATCGCCGCTGTACAGCGTGACTCCGGGCGATCCGGCCAGCACCTCATCGCTCCGCGCCTCGCTCATCGTCGGCGCGAAGTCGGTCTGCCGCGCCGAATAGCGCGACTGTGTGGCGATGTGAGGGAAGTCCTGCGCGGTCAGCGAACTGTTTTCGCATTGCAGTGTCGAGCGGAACAGCACGCCGGCGAGCTGGCGCACGTTGCCCGGCCAGCCGTAGCGCATCAGCACGGCGAGCGCGTCATTGCCGATCGACAAGGCGCGGATTCCGGCCTGATCGGCAAGGCGCTGCACCAGATGCCGGGCGAGGGCGGGGATGTCGCCGCTCCGTTCGCGCAGCGGTGGAAGGGTGACGGTCGTCGCGGCGATTCGCTCGGCGAGGCCGGGGAGGAAGTCTTCGGGCAGTGGGCGGCTGCTGGTCGCGACG
>JAXDPR010000026.1:0-4394 GCA_034668265.1 Sphingomonadales bacterium | reverse complement strand
CGAACCGAAATCGTTGGAGAAGCGCTCGAGGTAGCCCGAGTGCGCCGGGTCCGACCCGCGGCCATGGGCAACGCGGTGGCTTTCGACCTGGCCGCTGGCGAGGTCGACGAGATGGAAGCGCGGCTCGCTCGACGGCTGCGAGAAATCGGCGATCCCGATCGTGTCGCGGGCATAAATGCGATGCTGATCGAGCGCGGCTTTGGCCCGGGCGAACAGCTGCGGATCGATGCCGCCGGGTGCCGACGGCGTCAGGATCTGCGCCTGCGGCTGCGCCGGAAGCGGCGCCAGCAGATCGCCATTACGATCCAGGCTGACACCAAACGACCCGAGAACGCTCGAGCTCGCAGCAGTTGAGAGGATCGCGGCGGTCGCGCCATAGGCGCCAAGCCGCAACATCTCCCGACGATTCAACGACACCCCGTACCCTCCCGGTTCGAAGCGGAGGGTTTATCATTCAATGGGTTAACGTGGCATAACCCAAATGTTCAGGTTGCGAGGTTCATCGTGCTTCGCCAACGCTTCGCCGCACTGTTCACGGTTCGGGGTAGTGTCTCAGTTTGAATTCTTCTCCCCCGAACACAAAGCGGCCCGATGGCACGCATTGCATCGGGCCGCCCGGATTCGGCATCGGGGGTAGATGCCCCGGAGCTTCGTGTTGCCCCGAGCTGTAATGCCGAGTCCCGCCAATCTTACAGATTGGAGCATTTCACTTAAAGGGAGCGAGACGCCCCAGATTGGGTCAGTCTTGCGGAGATTACGTCTTAGGCTTCCACCGCTTTCCGCAGCTTTCCGAGCGATCTCAGCTCGACGGCAACGGGTTGAACGGTTGGATGGGCGCTGCTAAGGCCCCCGCGCCGCCGAGGAATAGCCTCTGGAGGCCGATAGCTATTGTCACAAGGGCGAATAGCCTCTGCCAGAAGGGATTGTGACGGGATTTTATGCAGATCATCGTTCGCGACAATAATGTCGAGCAGGCGCTGCGCGCGCTCAAGAAGAAGCTGCAGCGCGAGGGCGTCTACCGCGAGATGAAGCTGCGCCGCCACTATGAGAAGCCGAGCGAGAAGCGCGCCCGCGAGCGCGCCGCCGCGATCCGCCGCGCCCGCAAGCTCGAGCGCAAGCGCGCCGAGCGCGAAGGCGCCCGCTAAGCCTTTCGAAGCCCAGAGCAAAGTGTCCGTCGCCGAAGCTGCCCATCGCCCCGCCCGGAGCGGGCGCTCGATCGCGCTGTGGCTGGCGTTCATCCTGATCATTGGTGCCGGTATCGGCCTGGCGTGGATCGGTGCGGGCTCGCTCCGCCCGGTCGTCACGGAAAGCGGCCTGCGGTTCCGAACGGTCAAGAGCGGCACCGGCGAGCCGATCACGCGTGCCGACGCCGCGCTCCTGGATTATGTGCTCACGACCGACGACGGCACTGTCATCGACAGCAGCGAAAGCCATAACGGCCCGCAGCCGTTCATGATGGAGGGCGTTTACCCCGGCTTCGCCGAGGCGATGAGCCGGATGCAGGAAGGCGGCGAATACCGCTTCACCATGCCGCAGCGGCTCGCCTTCGGGAACGGCGCGGCGCCGCCCGGCTTCCCCAAGGACAGCGCGCTGACGTTCGAGGTCAGGGTGCGGAAGATCGCCCGCGGCGGCGCGGCGATGATGCAGCAGATGCAGGCGCAGCAGCAGCAGGCGCCGCAGCAGTAACGCGGCCGCCGGAGACGATCCCCGGCCCTTCATTCTCCTCATCCGCCTGCTGCTTGCTGAGGTCGATCAGCACCACCTTCAGGGTTGCAAGGATTGGGTCGGCGAACAGAATGCCGAGGATCCCGAACAGCGCGGCCATCAGCAGCTGAAAAGCGAGCAGGACCGCGGGCGCGAGGTCGACCGTTCGCCGGGCGACGTAGGGGACCACCACGTAGGCGTCGATATTGTGCACCAGGAAATAGACGATGATGCACCAGATCCCCTGGCCGGAGCTGGCACTGAATCCGACCGCGATCATGACCAGTCCGGAGGTGATCGCACCGATGTTGGGGATGAAGGCGAGCACGCCGGTGATGAGCCCGAGCAGCCCGGCCATCGGCACGCCGCCCAGCGTCAGCATGAACCAGGTGAAGACGCCTTCGAAAACCATGGCGATCAAGCGCCCGAACAGCAGGCGGCGAAGAGTGAAGCCGACATGCTTGGCGATGCGATAGAAGCCGCCGCGCGCGCGCAACGGAAGCATCCAGGCGATGCCGCGGTCGTAAAGCCGCGGCTCCGACGCGAGGAAGATGCCGATGACGATCATGGCAATGACGCTCGCGACCGCGCCGATGACGCTGCCGACGGCGCTGGTCAGCCGGCCGACGCCCCCGAGCAGCTGGCTGCCGAGATCGCCCGGCTGGCCGCGGGGCATCAGGCCGAGGGACTTGGCGAAGGCAATCAGGCGGTCGAACTGGGCGGTGACGACCTCGCGCAAAGCCTCGAACTGGGCGCCGATCGTGGTTCCCGCGAACCAGAACACCCAACCGATGAAGCCGAAGCCGAGCAAGAGAACGATCAGCAGCCGCCAGGCGCGCGCGATCGGAAGGTAGCGGCCGAGCAGGCGGACGCCGCCGTCGAGGAAGACCGCGAAGATCATCCCGCCGATAATCAGCAGAAGCGGCTGGCCGAGGACGATCACGCCGGCGATCGCGAGTCCCATGCCGAACCACACCGCGGCCTTCTGCAGCTCGCGGCGGACGAATGGATCGCGAAACTCCGCCGGACCGGGCCGCTCGACGTGCGGCTCAACGGTCGGCAGCGGAGCCTTGGCCATCAGCTGTTCCTCAGCGACCTTCCGGCGCGGCCAGAGCGGAGCGCCTCGATCCAGCTGATCGGGTTCCACCACTGGCTCGAGCCGTTGAGCGAGAAGGTGATGAACTCGGCGCGGCCGCCGATATTCTCCCACGGCACCGGGCCGCCGAGCCCGCCGTTCCATTCGGGGACCCGGCTGTCGGCCGAATCGTCGCGGTTGTCGCCCATCAGCCAGACGTGGCCAGCGGGAATCGTGACCGGGTCGAAATTGTCTTCGGGCGAGCGGCCGAGGTCCACGGTCTCATAGCTGCGGCCGTTGGGCAAAGTCTCGCGCACGACCGGAATCCGGCAATACATCTTGCCGTCGGCCCCGCGCACGCGGAAGTCGTACAGCGCGGGGTCGGCGCTCGATCCGCACGGCGAGTTGATGTCGATCGGGACCAATTCCGGCGCGAGCGGCTGGCGCTTCACCAGCTGGCCGTTGATGATGAGCGTCCCGTCGCGCATCGAAATGACGTCGCCCGGAAGCCCGATTACGCGCTTGATATAGTCGGTGCGGGTGCCGGGAGGCGTCACGATGACGATATCGCCGCGCTTGGGCATGTGACCGAACAGCCGCCCCTTCAGCGGCCCGATGATGTGGAAGCTTGGGGACACCCAAGACCAGCCGTAGGGATATTTGCTGACTACCAGCCGGTCGCCGGTGAGAAGTCCCGGCATCATCGATTCCGATGGAATGTAGAACGGCTTGGCGACCAAGCTGTGGAAGGCGAGGACGGCGAGCAAGACCCACAGCAGGCCCTTGATCTCGCGCCACAGGGCGGAGCCTTTGTCTTCCTTTTTCTCGGCGGGAACCGGCTGCTCGGCCGCCGGTTCGGGAACGGTCTCAGTCAACAATTAGGGCTCCAGCTTGCGGGCGGTCAGGATGACGAAGGCCTGCGCCCAGGGGTGATCGTCGGTCATCGTCAGGTGAATGTCGATGGCGTGGCCTTCCGGTGCAAGGGCGTCAAGCCGCGCTTTCGCACCGCCGGCCAGCGATAAGGTGGGCGCGCCTGACGGCAGATTAACGACGCCGATGTCCTTCATATAGACGCCGCGCTTGAACCCGGTGCCGACCGCCTTGGAGAAGGCTTCCTTCGCGGCGAAGCGCTTGGCGAGGGTCCCCGCGGTGGTGTGAGGCCGCGACGCGGCCTTGCACCGCTCGGTGTCGGTGAACACGCGGTTGAGGAACTTGTCGCCCCAGCGATCGAGCGATTTCTGGATGCGCTCGATGTTGCACAGGTCCGAGCCGATGCCGAGGATCATCGCGCGCTGTCCATCAACTCGCGCATCCGGCGGACGCTGGCGTCCAAGCCGGTGAAAATAGCCTCGCCGATCAGGAAATGACCGATATTCAATTCGGCGAGCTGCGGGATGGCGGCGACTGGAATGACATTGTCGAAGGTGAGGCCGTGGCCGGCGTGGGGCTCGATGCCGTTCTTGACCGCGAGGGCGGCACAGTCACTCAGGCGCCTTAGCTCGGCGGTCCGCTCCTCACCCTCGACATGGGCGTAGCGGCCGGTGTGGAATTCGACGACCGGCGCTCCAAGCCGAAGCGCGGCTTCGACCTGGCGCTCGGTGGGTTCGATGAACAG
>JAXDPR010000025.1:0-2775 GCA_034668265.1 Sphingomonadales bacterium | reverse complement strand
CCGCCATGTTCGGCGCGATCCGTACCTCGCGGCCGCGGAAGGTGAACCGGCCGCCGCGAATCCGGTTGACGTAGGGCACCAGCGGGAAGCTCGCCGCGTCGACCGCCTTTTCGAGTGGAGTGTGGCTTTCGCGCAATATTGGCTGAGAGGCGCCGCCGTCAGCCCAGGCGAACGTAGAAATTGCGCCGCCAATCGAAGGGCTTAGCTCAAGCCGCAAGTTTCCTGCCGCCATCGTCACGAGCTCATCGGCTGCCATTTCCTGACCTTTCGCTGTCCACCGGATTCACACAAGCGCAACTTCGCTGGGGATAAATCCGAAAAGTCGATTGCGCGCGGAATCGCGCCAAATGTATTTAACACCCCGGGGCCGGGGAGGGTCGCAATGAGTAGGCGCGTCAAGGAATATGTCGAGGTCGAGGACCTGCTGTCCATCGACGAGCTCATCGAAAAGCTCACCGCAATACGCAAAGCCATGCCAAAGGGATCGGACGCCGAGCTGCGCCTGCGCGGCGACGAGGTGTTCGGCCGGCGAATCACCATTTCCTACTTCCGCCCGCAGACCGCAGAGGAAGCGGAAGTCGAGAAGCGCTACACCGAGCAGGCGCGCGAGGCCAAGGAGCGCGAGCTGGCGCGGCTCCAGGCCGAGCTCGGAGTCGTCTGTTATGCGGCGCCGGGCAAGCGCGGCAAGCTGAGGATCGTCGCCTAGGCGGCGCTTAAGGTTGGCGGAGCGGGAGGGATTCGAACCCTCGATACGGTTTTGCCGTATACTCACTTTCCAGGCGAGCGCCTTCGACCACTCGGCCACCGCTCCCGCCGCACCCGGACGGGTGCATAACTAAAGAATCGCGCTGGAAAGCGGCCCTCTAGGCGGCGATGCCAATGTGGGCAAGGTTGCCGGGCGCAACTGCCGCCCTTAGTTCGCTTGGCCAATGACCCCCGCCGAGCGCCTGTCAGGTCGAACGCCGTCCGAAGCGGACATCGACGCAATCGCGCGCCGAACGCTCGAACGCTTGCCGTCCCCGTTTGCCGAGAGCCTCAAGGACATCGTCCTCCTGGTCGAGCCCGTCGCCGATGCTGATACGGCACGCCGCGTCGGCCTGTCCCACCCGATGCAATTGAGCGGCCTTTACGAGGGAGTCTCGCTCGACCGCCAAAGCATCAGTCAATCCGGAATGCTTCCCGAACGGATCACGCTCTATTCGCTGCCGATCCTCGCCGAGTGGCGCTCGACCCGCGTCAGCCTCGACCAGCTCGTCGCCCACATCGTCATCCACGAAGTGGGGCATCATTTCGGCTTCTCCGACGACGACATGCACGCGCTCGAGGATGAAGGCGAGTGAGACCCCTGTTGCGCTTCGAACGCGTGTCGCTGCGCCGCGGCGGGCGGCTGCTGTTCGAGGACCTCGACCTGGCGCTCGGGCCAGGCGACGCGCTGCAGGTTGGGGGACCCAACGGCAGCGGCAAGTCGAGCCTCATCCGCCTCGCGGCCGGATTGTTGGCCGCGGAGCGCGGACGCGTCGAGCGAAGCCGCCTCGCGCTGGCCGACGACCACGTCGCATTCGATCGCGAGTTGACGCTGAAGCGCGCGCTCCGCTTCTGGGGCGGCTCGCCGGAACCGGCCATGGACGCGCTCGGCATCGCCATTCTCGCGGAGGTGCCGGTCCGGCTCCTTTCGTCGGGCCAGATCAAGCGCGCGACCTTGGCGCGCGTTGCCGCGTCCGCTGCGCCGTTGTGGCTCCTCGACGAGCCGCTCAACGCGCTCGATGGAGACGGGGCGGACCGGGTCGCCGCATTGATCGAGCGACATCGCGCTTCCGGCGGAGCGATATTGGCAGCCTCGCATCAGCCGCTTTCCGGCGATTGGCGGCGACTGGAGCTTGTCGCTTGATCGCCGCACTGATCCTCCGCGACGTCCGCCGCGGCCTGACGGGCCCAGCCTGGCTGCCGATCGCCTTTTTCCTACTAGTCGCGACGCTCGTTCCGTTCGCGATCGGCCCCGACGCCCGGCTGCTGGCGCGGATCGGTTCCGGCGCACTGTGGATCGCCGCGCTGACCGCCGCGCTGCTGCCGATCGAGCGGCTGGTCGAGCCCGACCGCGCCGATGGCGTCCTCGATCAGCTCGCGCTCCACGATCTCGCCGAGGAGAGCGTCGCCTTCGCCAAGATCGCCGCGCACTGGCTAACTTTCGCGCCGCTGCTGCTGGTTGCCGCCATTCCTGCGTCTGCCCTCCTCGCGATGGACGGAGCAGCGCTTGCGCGGGCGGAGATCGCGCTGGCTATCGGCACTCCAGCGCTGGCCGCACTCGCGGTCGCGGTCGCCGCAGTCACCGCCGGCTTGCCGCGTGCGGGCTCGCTGGCCGGGCTGTTGCTTCTGCCGCTCGCGGTGCCGCTGTTGATCTTCGCGGTCGCCAACGCGCTGCTGCTGGAGGCCGCTGTGTCGCTGCTGCTGACGGCTGGAGCACCGTTCGTCGCCGGCGCGGCAATAAGAGCCGCTAGGACCTAGACCATCTTGCAAAAATTGCGGTTGGAAGCAGCAACCCACGTGCCTCTTCGCGTACTGCCATTTCGCCCATCTCGACCGTTCCGCCGAGGTCGCCGAGCGTCTGCCCTACGAGTTCGCCGATCGCGATTGCAGACATGCGCACCGCATAGACCGTCAGCACCAGGAAGCGGCTGTTCTCGTCGAGAAGTTTGCGGCAGTCGGCGAGCAAGGCAGCGAGATTTTCCTCCAGCCGCCACACTTCACCCTCAGGCCCGCGCCCGAACTTGGGCGGGT
>JAXDPR010000024.1:0-5450 GCA_034668265.1 Sphingomonadales bacterium | reverse complement strand
TTGGGCTGACCCCGGGCGGCTCGTCGGGCGGCTCGGCGGCGGCGGTTTCGGCGAACCTCGCCCCGGGCGCGACCGGGACCGATACCGGCGGCTCGATCCGCCAGCCTGCGGCCTTCGCCGGCATCTGCGGGATCAAGCCGACCTACGGCCGCTGCTCGCGCTGGGGGATCGTCGCCTTCGCCAGCTCGCTCGACCAGGCGGGCCCGATGGCCAGGACGGTGCGCGACTGCGCGATCCTGCTCGAGGCGATGGCCGGCTTCGACCCCAGGGATTCAACCTCGCTCGACCTTCCGGTGCCGCAGTGGGAAAAGAATTTATCGAGCGATCTCAAAGGCCAACGCGTCGGCATTCCCACGGAATATCGCATCGACGGAGTCCCCGCCGAGATCAATACTTTGTGGGACCAGGGGATCGAGTGGCTGAAGGACGCGGGTGCGACGCCGGTCGAGATCAGCCTGCCGCACACCAAGTACGCGCTGCCGACCTATTACATCATCGCGCCCGCGGAGGCGTCGTCCAACCTCGCCCGCTATGACGGCGTCCGCTATGGGCTACGCGTAGAGGGGGTGAAGACCCTCGACGACATGTATTCGGCGACCCGCGCGGAGGGCTTCGGCGCCGAGGTCAAGCGCCGCATCATGATCGGCACCTACGTGCTGTCGGCGGGCTATTACGATGCTTACTTCACTAAGGCGCAAAAGGTCCGCACGCTGATCAAGCAGGATTTCGCCCGCGCGTTCGAGCAGTGCGACCTGATCCTGACGCCAACCGCGCCCTCGGCGGCATTCGGCATCGGTGAGACGACCGACCCGCTGGCGATGTATTTGAACGACGTGTTCGCGGTCCCGGCGAGCCTTGCGGGCTTGCCGGCCATGAGCGTTCCGGGCGGGCTCGACGGGCAGGGGCTTCCGCTCGGCCTGCACCTCATCGGCAACGAGCTCGACGAGCAGACCGTTCTCAATGCGGGCCTCGCGATCGAGGAGCGGGCGGGGTTCACAGTACGGCCGGAGAAATGGTGGTAGACATGGCTGACGCTGCTGCACCTTATCGCATCACAGGCGAAACCGGCGAGTGGGAGGTCGTGGTCGGCCTCGAGGTTCACGCCCAGATCACCGCAACTGCGTCCAAGCTCTTCTCGGGAGCGGCGACGGCGTTCGGGGCTGAGCCGAACACGCAGGTGAGCCTGGTAGACGCGGCCATGCCCGGCATGCTTCCGGTCCCGAACCGCGAATGCATCCGCCACGCCGTGCGCACCGGCATGGCGCTCGACGCGAAGATCAACAAATGGTCGCGCTTCGACCGGAAGAATTACTTCTACGCCGACCTGCCGCAGGGCTATCAGATCAGCCAGCTCTACCATCCGCTGGTCGGCGAGGGCGAAGTCGAGGTGCTGCTCGACGAGAAGGACGACGCCAGCGCCAAGCGCATCGGGATCGAGCGCATCCACGTCGAGCAGGACGCGGGCAAGTTGATGCACGACCAGCACCCGACGATGAGCTTCGTGGACCTCAACCGCTGCGGCGTTGCGCTGATGGAGATCGTGTCGCGGCCCGACATGCGTTCTCCTGCGGAAGCAGGGGCTTATTTGAGGAAGTTGCGATCGATCCTGCGCTACGTCGGCTCGTGCGACGGCAACATGGAGGAAGGCTCGATGCGCGCCGACGTCAACGTCAGCGTGCGCAAGCCCGGCGGCGACCTCGGCACCCGGACCGAGACCAAGAACGTCAACAGCGTGCGCTTCGTCATGGCCGTCGTCGAGCATGAGGCCGAGCGCCAGGTCGAGCTGATCGAAGGCGGCGGAACGGTCGCCCAGGAAACGCGGCTGTTCGACCCCGACAAGGGCGTGACGCGGTCGCTCAGGTCAAAAGAGGACGCGCACGATTACCGCTACTTCCCCGACCCCGATTTGCTCCCGCTGGAGCTGGACCAGGCGTTTCTCGACGACTGCCGCAAGTCGATCCCCGAGCTGCCCGACGCCAAGCGCAAGCGCTACGAGCTGATGGGGATTTCGCCCGATAATGCCTCGGTCCTGACCGCCGAAGTCGAGACCGCTGGCTGGTTTGACGCTTTGATCGACAATGACGTCGACCCGAAACAGGCGGCCAACTGGACCGTTGCCGAGTTGTTCGGCGCGCTCAACCGCCGCGGCGAGTCGATGGCGGAAAGCCCGGTATCGCCGGCCCACGCCGCCGAATTGCTCAAGCTTGTCGCCGACGGCACCATCTCCGGCACGATTGCCAAGCAGGTGTTCGAGATCATGCTGGAGAGCGGCGATCCCCCGTCCAGGATCGTCGAGGAGCGCGGCCTCAAGCAAACCAGCGACACCGGCGCGATCGACGCCGAGATCGACAAGATCCTCGCCGCCAACGCCGACAAGGTCGCCGAATACAAGGCTGGAAAGCAGGCGCTGTTCGGTTTCTTCGTCGGCCAGGTGATGAAGGCGATGGCCGGCAAGGCCAATCCCGGTGTGGTCAACGAGCGGCTGCGCGCGAAGCTGGACTGACATAAATCGCGCGCATAGGCAGGCGTCATGCGTAAGTTCATCCTGGCCGCGACTGCGGCGCTGTTCGCCACCCAAACCGCAGCTCAGACTCCAGCACCGCCCAAGCTGCTCGTCGTCATTTCGGTCGACCAATTCTCGGCCAATTTGTTCGACGAATATCGCCCGCAATGGACCGGCGGTTTCGCCCGGCTGAGCACCGGCACGGTGTTCCGCAACGGCTATCAAAGCCATGCCGCGACCGAGACCTGCCCGGGTCATTCGACCATCCTAACCGGCGATCATCCGTCGCGCACCGGCATCATCAGCAACATCTGGATCGATCAGTCGGTCGGCCGCAGCGACAAAAGCGTCTATTGCGCCGAGGACGAGAGCGTCCCCGGCACCAGCTCGATCGCCTACAAGGTTTCGCCCAAGCATTTGCTGGTGCCGACGTTGGGTGAGCTGATGAAGGCAAAATGGCCGGCGAGCCGGACCGTCGCGGTTTCCGGCAAGGACCGCGCCGCGGTGATGATGACCGGCCAGCGCCCCGACCAGCGCTGGTACTGGAACGGCAAGACTTTCGACACAGACCTTAGTGGAGTGGTGGTCCCGCAGGTCGTGCCCAAGTTCCAGTCGGCGCTTGCCGCCGCGCTGGCACAGCCGCGGCCGCCGCTGGAGGCGCCGGCCTACTGCCAGGCGAAGGCGCGCGTGGTTCCGATCGAGGGCGGCGGCAAGCCGGTCGGCTCCGGACAGCTGGCGCGCGCCGCCGGCGACTTGAACGCGTTCCGCGCGTCTCCCGAGATCGACGGCGACACCCTCGCGCTGGCCGCGGGGCTCGTCGATGAGATGCGGCTCGGCCGCGGCGCGGCCCCGGACCTGCTCGCGGTAAGCCTCTCGGCGACCGACTATGTCGGCCATGCTTATGGCACCGAAGGCGAGGAAATGTGCCTTCAGCTCCTGGAGCTCGACCGCGAGATTGGCGATTTCCTGAAGCAGCTCGACGCTCGGCACATCGATTATGCGGTGGCGCTCACCGCCGACCATGGCGGTAAGGACGTGCCCGAGCGCGAACGGCTTGCCGGAGTGACCGATGCGGCGCGAATGAGCGCCGGCCTCGCTCCGGCGACGATTGGCAAGGCGCTGGTCGCCAAGCTCGGGCTAAGCGGGCCGGGACTTCTTGGCTCGACTCCCCAAGGCGACATCTACCTCGACGCGCACCACAAGCCGGCGGACCGGGCGCGGCTGCTCGCCGCCGCGGTCGCGGCCTACAAGGCCGACCCGCAGGTCGCGGCGGTGTTCACCGCCAGCCAGGTCGCCCGTGTGCCCGTGCCGACCGGTAATCCGGTCGACTGGAGCCTTATCCAGCGCGCCCGCGCCAGCTTCTATGCTGGGCGGTCGGGCGATTTCATCGTCTTCCTCAAGCGCGACATCACCCCGATCGCGAACACCAGTTTTTACGTCGCGACGCACGGCTCGCCCTACGACTATGACCGGCGGGTACCGATCCTGTTCTGGCGCCCGGGCGCGGCCGCCTCGACCCTCGAGCGGCCGGTGGAGACGACCGACAACATGCCGACGATCGCCTCGATGATCGGCTTGCCGGTCGCGCCCGGGTCGGTCGACGGCCATTGCCTGGCCGAGCCGGCCGGCGCTACGTGCAAGCGTTAAGCATCTAAAAAGACAGACTTTTCTTTCATCAATCATTCAGGCATGATTGCCCATCAGGATGATGGGGAAGGGCGCCCGCACGCGCGCTTCGAGAGAGGGTCATTGATGGGCAAATCGAGTCTCGCCGCGGCGCTTGCCGCATGCGCTGCGCTCAGCGGCTGCGTGCAGACGCGGCAGTATGCCGACGTCCAGTTCACGCCGCCCAGCGGTGACTACAAGCTGTTGGTGCTCCGGCCCGACGTCACGGTCGGCTCGATCACCACCGGCGGCATGGTCCAGCCGCGTGCCGACTGGACCGAGCAGGCGCGCACCCACATCGTCCAGGCGCTCCGCGCGCAGCAGGCCTCCCGTGGCGGCAACATCACGGTGATAGAGCATCGCAACCAGCTTGCCGGGGTCAGCGCCCAGGAACTGGCCGACGTCGAGCGGCTCAATTTCGCGGTCGACCAGTCGATCGTCGAAGCCAAATATCTCGGCGACAGCCTGCCGACCAAGCGCGGCAAGGGCCTCGACTGGACACTCGGGGCCGACGCGGTGAGGCTCGGCCAGAAGACCGGCTACGACTATGCATTGTTCCTCCATGCCGAGGACCAGGTCGCGTCGGGCGGCCGCGTGGCACTTGGGCTGCTAGGCCTGGCCGGCTGCTTTATCGGCTTCTGCGCTCCGAACGTCGGCGGCCAGCAGCAACTCGATTATGCATCGCTGGTCGACCTCAAGACCGGCGAGGTCGTGTGGTTCAACGTGGTTGCGGCCGGCAGCCAGGTGCCCGGGATCAAGTTCGGCGACCTTCGCACCCCGCAAGGCGCGGCCCAGATGGTCGAGCGCCTGCTCGGCCGGATGAAGCCCGGGCGTGCCATCCAGCGTCAGTCGGGATCGCGCTGATGTGCGCCCGCTGCCTTGAGCTCACCCGCCGCTCGCTGCTGCTCGGCGGCGGCGCCACCGCTGCCGCCTTGCATACGGGCGTGGCGAGCGCCCGCATCCGTCCGCAGGACATGGTCCCGCTCGTCGGCCCGGGCTACCGCCCGACCGAGCGCGACGAGATCGGCCTGTGGAAGGAGATGGAGCGCGTCGAGGAGGAAGTTTCCGGCTCCAACCTGCTGATCACCGATCCCAAGCTCACCGCCCACCTCCAGAACCTTATCGGAACGGTCGGCGGGCCCGCCGCCAAGGACTTCCGCATCTATCTGGCGCGGATCCCCGAATTCAACGCGATGATGTTCCCGACCGGTTTTGCGGTCGTTTTCTCCGGCTTGCTCCTGAGGATGCGCGATGAGGCGCGGCTCGCGGGCGTCATCGCGCA
>JAXDPR010000023.1:0-4212 GCA_034668265.1 Sphingomonadales bacterium | reverse complement strand
CGCGCGCGCCGATCGTCGCCTGGAACGACAGGCTGACGCCGAACTTCTTGTAGTCGATCGTGACGATGCCGTTCTGCTGCGGCACCGGGATCGGGAACTCGCCGCCGGCGAGGAAGCTCGCGGTCTCACCCGAAAGCGCAGTCAGCGTCGGCTCGGCGAGCGTCGTTACGAAGCCGTCGTTCTGCATCAGGTCAAGCGTGCCCAGGAGGTCGACTCCGAGAATCTTGCCCGCAAGACCGAGAGTCGTGCCCGCCGCCGCGAAGTTGAAGCTACGGTCGCCGCCTGCCGTGCCGCCGTTAAGGTCGCCCGGATTGCCTTGGCCAATGCCGAAGAATGTACCGCCGGGGTGAACGTCGCGGCCGATGAGGTTGACGCCGACCTTCTTCAGCATCGAGCGGTTGATCTCGGCGATGCGGACCTTCAGCATCACCTGGAGCGGCGTGGCCGAGCGCAGCCGGCTCAGAACCTGGGTGCCGTCGCCGACATACGCCTGGGTCAGGCGGGTCGCCTCGGCGACGTCGTCCGGATTGGCGACTGTCCCGGTGAGCAACACGAGATTGTTCATCGGCGTCACTTGGACGTTGGCGTCGGGCATCGCCAGGTGGAGCATTTCGCCCACCGAGCTCAGGTTGTTTCCGACCCGGACGGTGGCGGCATAAACCACGCGACCGCCCTTGCTCGTGGCATAGATGGTCGTCTCCCCTGCGCCCTTGCCGAAGACATAGAGCTGGGTCGACGAGCGCACCTGGACGTCCGCGATCGTGTCGTTGGCGACGAACACGTCACTCATCGGCTCCGACAGGCGGACCAACGTGCCCGTGTTCTTGCTAAGGGTCAGTGTCTCGGCCGGCTTGGCCGAGGTGGGCTGGGCGATCGCCGGCGCCGCGGCGCCGACGCTGCCCAGTGCAATGGCCAAAGCGGCCAGTGCGGTGCCGAGGCGAGCCCGGCGGCTGATGGCTTGAGTCTTCATGTTAGCGAGCTCCCACCGGAACAACGGTGACTGTATTGCCGCGAGCGACCCGGACGACCGGCCCCGAAGAGATGCCGGCCTGGCCAAGCGCCTGGCCGAGGCCCTTTCCGAGCCCGCTCATGGCCTGGGCGAGCTTGTCGCCGCTGTTGGCCGGAGCAGGGACGGAGCGGCGCTGGAAGCGCGACACGTCGCCGCCGGTCGAGAAGGTCGTATTGTTGTCGAGCGGACGATTGGCCAGGGCGAGCAGCATCTGCTTCTCGTCGGCCGGGTTCGCGCCCGCCGGAACCTTGATGTCGCCTGCCGCAACGGCCCGCTCGAGGTCCGACGTATTGTCGGCGATCGAACGCAGCGACAGCGACAGCGAGCCGATGCTCTGTGCGACCGAGATCTTCTCGGCGATCCGCGGAGTGACCTCCAGCGTAACGTTGGAGAAGGTCTTCACCTGGGTCTTGCCGTCGTCATCCTTTTCGGTGACCCGCTGGTCGGTGGCAAGCACGCGCAGGTTGCGGATGATTGTCTCCGACACCTTGAGCGGGGGACCTTCGCCGCCACCGCTAACGGTCTGGTTGAGTACCATGTCGACATGGTCGCCCGGGAAGACGAAGCCGGCGACGCTAGACGAAGCGTTCACTGGAACGGTGATGGCGCGCATTCCGGGGCCGAGCGCCGCGGCAAGGAAGCCGCGATCCTGCGGGCCGACGAGCGAACCGCGAGTGACCGGCTGGCCCGCTGTGATCTGATAGCGAACGACAGTGCCGAACAGCTTCCTGGGATCGCCGTCGGGCTGGCCGTCGACGTAATAGACGCTCTGCATGAGCTCCTTCGGCCAGGGCTGGAAGTTGAAGCTGTCGGCATCGATGATCGTGCCGACCGGCAGCGCCTTCTTTGCGACGAGCACCTTGGGCCCGACTGGGACCATCTGCGCAGCAGCTTGCTGCGAGCCGGCTCCGGCGAACATGTTCTTGGCCATGACCGCGGTGATCACCGCGACGACCAGCGCTCCAACGAGCAGCGCGAGCTTCTTCACATCCATGGCGAGATCGCCTCCCCCAAACGGGCCACTTGAACTTCCTCACACATCAGACAAATTGGTTAAGAAACCGTTGGGCGAGAATCGCCAGCGCACCGAATGCGATGGCGACTCCGTACGGAATTTCGGGCCGGCCAACGCGCCTTTGCGCGCGATGCCAGCCAAGGATGCCGAGGGTCAGCACGCCGCCCGCGATCGACATCAGCACCAGAAATTTCACCGTGCCGGCGGGCGAAAACCACAACGCCAGGGCCGAGGCGAGCTTGACGTCGCCGCCGCCCATCATGCCGGCGTAGAAGGCTCCGGCCAGAAGCACGAATACGATCGCTCCGGCGGCCAGCTGGACGGCAACACCGGGCCACGGGCTTAGTGCAATCGACATCCAATAGAGCGGAGCACCGGCAGCCACCGTGAGGTTGAGCCGGTTCGAGATCGTGAAGGTGCGCACGTCGATCACTGCCGCCACGACCAGGGTCGCAGCAAGCGCGAGCAGCAGCAGATCGGTAAAGCCCCCGTTGAACATGATGCCACCACTAGACGGTGCGGCTTTCCAATTCGTAACCAGCAGAAAGAATGTCTGATTTTGACGTCATCATCGTTGGCGGCGGGATCGCCGGAGCAAGCCTCGGTGCGGCGCTCGCGGAGCGCCGGCGGACCCTGATCCTCGAGGCCGAAGACCAATGCGGCTATCACACCACCGGCCGCTCGGCGGCCTTCTGGCTGGCCCATTACGGCGGGCCGGCGGTCATGCCTCTGACGCTGGCCTCCGGGCCCCTGCTCGAGCAAGGCTGGCCGAACGGCGAGCGCTCCTGGCTTCGCCGGCGCGGGGCGATCACGATCGCTCGCCGCTACATGGACCTGCGCGAGGCGCTTAGCGTGAATTCGCGCGAAGCACCTCTTTCCGAGCTCAAGCGCACTGAGCTGGAAGCCCGCATCCCCGGACTAATCGAAGGCTGGGATTTCGGAGTCGATGATCCGAGCTGCGCCGACATCGACGTCGGCGGCCTCCACCAGGCCTGCCTCGCACATTTTAGGCGCACCGGCGGAAAGATATTGTGCTCGGCGCCCCTGAAGTCGGCGCGCCGCTCGGGAGATGGCTGGGCCGTCGAAGCGGGTTCGGTGCGATTGACCGCTGAGGTCATCGTCAACGCAGCCGGCGCGTGGGCCGACGATATCGCCCGTCGCTGCGGGGTCCGGCCAATCAACATTCGAGCGCTGCGCCGGACCATCGTCCAGTTGCGGTTTGGCCGGTCTGGCCTGCGCGAGCTCCCGCTGATCAACGACGCACTCGAGCGCTTCTACTTCAAAGGCGAATCGGACAATCGCATATGGGTCAGCCCGCACGACGAAACCGAGATCGAACCCTGTGACGCAGCGGCCGAAGAGCTCGACGTCGCGACTGCCATCGACCGCTTCCAGTCGGTCGTCGACTGGCCGGTCAAGGCGGTCGAGCGCAGCTGGGCCGGCTTGCGGAGCTTCGCGCCCGATCGGCTCCCGGTGTTCGGATTCGATTCGGTCCCCGGCTTTTTTTGGTGCGCGGGGCAGGGCGGGTTCGGAATCCAGACCGCGCCCGCCGCCGCCAACCTGTGTGCGGCCCTGCTGCTTCAAGAAGAGCCTGGCGATTCGCAGACCCAAGCAAAGGCGGCTGCCTTCTCACCGCGACGGTTCGGAAAATGATATGGGGAGGCGCGGGTAACGCCTCCCCTCACCAACAATCCAACAGGGGAACGAGAGAGTCGGTGACGGGGCTTCTTTACTGTCGCGAGGTCCCTACCGAAAGTGAACTCGCGTTCATTCGTTCATTACAAGCGATGGTGCCGGCGCTGGTCGTCCGCGGCAGCGCACGCCAGCGCATCGACCCGGTCGTTTTCAGCGTGGCCGCTGTGGCCCTTGACCCAGTGCCAGTCGATTCGGTGCGGGGCGGACGCGGCGATCAACTCCTGCCAAAGCTCGGCATTCTTGACCGGTTTTCGGTCAGACGTCCGCCAGCCGTTGCACTGCCAGTTGTGGACCCAGCGCGTGATCCCGTCGCGGACATAGATGCTGTCGGTGTGAAGCTGGACCCGGCACGGCCGGTTAAGCGCCTCGAGGCCCTTGATCGCCGCCATCAGCTCCATGCGATTGTTGGTGGTAAGCGGCTCGCCGCCCGACAGTTCGCGCTCCTTCGCGCCCATGCGCAGCAGCACGCCCCAGCCGCCCGGCCCCGGGTTGC
>JAXDPR010000022.1:0-2711 GCA_034668265.1 Sphingomonadales bacterium | reverse complement strand
ACGATCACCCTCTCCCGCCTTCGCCTCTAGTGCCAAGGGCCTGAAAATGCGCTAGTCGGCGCGCCGTGGCCGACCTGTTCCAGACCGAACCGCAGCAGCCCGCCGCGCCGCCGCCGGGCGAGAATGCGCCGCTCGCCGACCGGCTGCGGCCCAAGTCGCTCGGCGAGGTAGTCGGGCAGGAGCATTTGACTGGTCCGGACGGCGCAATCGGGCGGATGGTCGCAGCCGGCCGGCTTGCCTCGATGATCCTGTGGGGGCCTCCAGGCACAGGCAAGACAAGCATCGCCCGCCTGCTCGCCGATGCCGTCGGGATGCGTTTCGTCGCCATTTCGGCGGTCTTTTCCGGCGTCGCAGACCTGAAGAAAATCTTTGCCGAGGCCCGCACCGCCGCCCGCGCCGGGCAGCAGACCTTATTGTTCGTCGATGAGGTCCATCGCTTCAACCGCTCGCAGCAGGACGGCTTCCTGCCCTATGTCGAGGACGGCACGGTGACGCTGGTCGGGGCGACCACCGAGAACCCGAGCTTCGAGATCAACGCCGCTCTCTTGTCGCGTTGCCAGGTCCTGATCCTCCGGCGCCTGGATCATGATGCGCTCGACGAGCTGGTCCGCCGAGCCGAGGCATTGGAGGATCGCCCGTTACCGGTGACGCCCGAAGCCCGCGAGGCGCTGATCGCCAGCGCCGACGGCGACGGCCGCTTCCTCCTCAACCAGGTCGAGACTTTGTTCTCGATCGACATCGCCGAGCCGCTCGGCCCGGCTGAGCTCAGCGAGCTCCTCCACCGCCGTGTTCCGGTCTACGACAAGGACCGCGAGGGCCATTACAACCTCATTTCAGCGCTTCATAAGGCGATCCGCGGCTCTGACCCGCAGGCGGCGCTTTACTATCTCGCGCGGATGCTGGTCGCCGGCGAGGAGCCGCTCTATTTGCTACGCCGCCTGACCCGCGCCGCGGTCGAGGACATCGGCATGGCCGACCCCAATGCGCTGCTGCAGTGCCTCGCCGCGAAGGAGATGTACGATTTCCTTGGGAGTCCCGAGGGCGAGATCGGCATTGTCCAGGCCTGCCTCTACCTCGCCACTGCGCCCAAATCGAACGCAGCCTACATCGCCCAGAAGAGGGCCTGGGCGTCGGCCAGGGAGACAGGATCCCTAATGCCGCCGATGCACATATTGAACGCCCCGACCAAGCTCATGAAGAACGTCGGCTACGGCAAGGGCTATGCTTACGACCATGACGCGGACGAGGGCTTTTCCGGCCAGGACTACTGGCCCGAGGAGATGGAGCCTCAGAGCTTCTTCGAGCCGACCGACCGCGGCTTCGAAGCGCGCGTGAGGGAGCGCTTGGAATATTGGGAGCAGCGGCGCAGAGAGCTGCAACAAACGAACAGCGACGCGGGTTAAACGCGCAGACTCGAGGGAGCGTCCGAGATGTACGACACGAGCGCCTATTGGCAGGCCCAGCTGATGAACTGGGGACCCAAGATCCTCATCGCTATCCTGATCCTGGTCGCGACCTGGGTGGTCGCACGCGCGGTCAAATGGATCCTCCAGCGGGCGATCGACCGCATCCCGGCGCTCAAGCGTCACATGACCGGCCCACCCGACGAGACGGTCGGCCATCAGCTCGGCACCATCGCCAGTCTGATTATTTGGCTGGTCGGCATCATGGCCGCGCTGCAGTTCCTCGGCTTCGCGCAGGTCCTCGCCCCGATCAACGAGCTGGTGAATGAGATTTTCGCCTTCCTCCCGCACCTGATCGCCGCCGGCCTGATCTTCTTCGTCGGCCTGGTCGTCGCACGCATCGTCAAGCGGCTGGTCGAAACCGTGCTTGTCGCCGCGAATGTCGACGGCCTGCTCGCCCGCATCGGCGTCGGTTCGACCGAGGGCACCGTGCGCACGTCGCCCGAGGCGGTTCCCCCAGGCGCCGCGCCAGCGACAACTCGATCCAGCCTCGCCCGGGCGGGCGGCATTCTCGTATTCGCGCTGATTATCATCCCCGTCGCGATCGCCGCCCTCCAGGCGCTGGGGATCAGCTCGATCTCCGGCCCCGCGACCGACATGCTCAACCAGATCCTGACGGCAATCCCGCGGATCCTGGCAGCTGCCTTGTGGATCGGGATCGCCTTCATCGCCGCGCGGTTCCTGAAGACGATCATCGAGGCGATACTTCCGCCCACTGGTTTCGACGATGCGGTGCGTTCGACCGGCGTTCTGCCGCCCAACGCAAGCGCGTCGCGAATCATCGCCAGCATCGCGATGATCGCCATCATCCTCGCCGCTTCGATCGAGGCCGCGCGGCAGCTCGGCGGCGACCAGATCGCAATCTTCCTGGCGCAGGTCACGGCCCTGGGCGGAAAGGTAATTTTCGGCAGTTTGATCATCGTCGTCGGAATCTTCCTTGCCAATATCATCGCCACTTTGGTGGGCAGTGGCACGGGCGAGGGCGGCTACGCGCAGCTGTTGGTGCGCTATGCGATCATCGCTTTGTTCACGGCGATCGGCCTTACCTTCATGGGGCTGGCCGACCAGATCGTCATGCTGGCGTTCGGCCTGATCCTCGGTTCGGCCGCGGTCGCCAGCGCGCTGGCTTTCGGCCTCGGCGGGCGTGACGCGGCGGCGCGCGCGCTCGAGCGCTGGGCAGACGAGAACAGCCCGCCCGCGCCGCGCCAGACGCCGAAGCGGATCCGCGGCAGCGCGGCCGACGACAAG
>JAXDPR010000021.1:0-8186 GCA_034668265.1 Sphingomonadales bacterium | reverse complement strand
GTCTTCACCATGGACTTCGAGAAGGGCGACCCGGTCGCCATCGACGGCAAGCGCCTGTCGCCCGCCGCCCTGCTGACCAAGCTCAACGAACTGGGCCACGCCAACGGCGTCGGCCGCCTCGACCTGGTCGAGAACCGCTTCGTCGGAATGAAGTCACGCGGCGTCTACGAGACTCCGGGCGGCACGATCCTGCTCGCGGCGCACCGCGGGATCGAAAGCATCACGCTCGACGGCGGCGCGATGCACCTCAAGGACGAGCTAATGCCGCGCTACGCGAGCCTGATCTACAACGGCTTCTGGTTCGCGCCCGAACGCGAGATGCTCCAGGCGGCGATCGACAAGAGCCAGGAGCATGTTTCGGGCCGTGTCACGATGAAGCTCTACAAGGGTAATGCGACTGTCATCGGCCGCGAGAGCGAGGAGTCGCTCTACGACCAGGACCTGGTGACGTTTGAGGAAGGCTCAGGCAGCTACGACCATCGCGATGCGGCGGGCTTCATTCGATTGAATGCGCTGCGGCTGCGGACAATTGCGCAGCGGGCGCGGCGCCTAAAGTCCTAGCGCCTCCTTCGCCGCCGCAATCTGTTCGCGGACCTGGCTAGGCGCGGTGCCGCCGTAGCTGGTGCGGCTGCGCACAGAGGCATCAACGCTGAGCACGTCGAAGATCCGCTCGTCGATCCGCGGATCGATCTCCTTGAGGACGTCGAGCGGAAGGTCGGCAAGCTCGCAACCGCGCTCCTCGGCGACTTTGACCGCGCGGCCCGTGATGTGGTGCGCCTCGCGGAACGGAACGTCGGTCTCGCGGGCTAGCCAGTCGGCAAGGTCGGTTGCCGTCGAATAGCCCAGCGCCGCCGCCGCGCGCATGCGTTCGGGAACGAATTCTACGGTCTCGACCATCCCGGCGAGCGCTTCGAGCGAAATCGTCAGCAGGTCGCGCGCCTCGAACACCGGCTCCTTGTCGTCCTGCATGTCCTTCGAATAAGCGAGCGGCAGCCCCTTCATCGTCACCATCAGTGAGATGAGCGCGCCGACGATGCGGCCGCTGTGCCCACGCACCAGCTCGGCCGCGTCGGGGTTGCGCTTTTGCGGCATGATCGACGAGCCGGTCGAATATTGGTCGGAGAGCTTCACGAAGCCGAACGGTGCGCTCGCCCAGATGATCAGCTCCTCGGCGAGCCGTGAGAGGTGCAGGCTGCACTGCGCGGCGGCCGACAGATAGTCGATCGCGAAGTCGCGGTCGGAGACGCTGTCGAGGCTGTTCGCGGTCGCGCGGTCGAAGCCAAGCGCGTCGGCAGTGCGTTCGCGGTCGATCGGGAAGCCGGTGCCGGCTAGGGCGGCCGACCCAAGCGGGCTTTCGTTCATGCGCGTTCGTGCGTCGGTGAAGCGGGACACGTCGCGGCGAAGCATCTCGTAATAAGTCATCAGATGATGGCCGAGCGTCACCGGTTGGGCGACTTGCAAGTGCGTGAAACCGGGCATCACCGTCTCGGCGTGCTCCTCGGCGCGTTCGACCAGCACCCGCTGCAGGGCGCGGACCACATTGACCGCTTCGTCGCAGGCATTCCGCACCCACAGCCTGAAGTCGGTCGCCACCTGGTCGTTGCGTGACCGCGCGGTGTGCAGCCGTCCCGCCGCTTCGCCGATCAGCTCGCCTAGCCGGTGCTCCACGGTCATGTGGATGTCCTCGAGCTCGGCGCGCTCGGGAACGCCTTCGCGCTCATATTCGGCGCCGATCTGATCGAGCCCTTCGAGGATCGCCGCCGCGTCGGCTTGGGAGATGATCCCCTGCTCGCGGAGCATCGCCGCATGCGCCTTCGACGCCGCAATATCCTCCCGCCACAGGCGCTTGTCGAAGCCGATCGACGCATTGATGCGCGTCATCAGCGCGTCCGGCCCGCTTCCGAACCGGCCGCCCCACATGCGTTGAGAAGGCTTGTCATCCGCCACGCCCGGCGCGTTGCCATGTCAGAGAAGGGGGGTCAAACAGTGGACCAGCCACTGTGCCCGCTCGAGAGGACGCGAATTTGACCGGGAACGAGCCAGCACGCCGCATCCTCGCTGCCAGGCAGGCGCTCAAGGAAAGGCGCATCGATGCAGCGGCGACGATCGCTGGCGAAGTCCTGCTGGAACAGCCGGACAATTTGGACGCCCTGGAAGTCAAAGCGCTGGTTGCTGTCGCTCACGGCGACGACGACACTGCGGAGAAGACGCTGCGACGCGCCATTGCCGCCGCCCCTGATCGGCGATGGCATTATGCCGACCTGGGACGATTGCTCCTGAGGCTGAAGCGCAGCACGGATGCTGAAGCGGTGACCCGGGCCGCGCTGGCGGCCGACGCGCAAAATCCGGATGCGCACGCAATGCTCGCGTCCATGCTTGCCGAACGCGAGCTGTGGGTCGACGCCGCGGACCATTTCGAACGAGCAATTTCGCTCGTCGGGGATCATCCCCAGCTGCTCACCGGTCTCGGCCACGCGCGGATGCGGAGTGGCCGCCTCGATGAGGCTCGGCGGCTTCTGGAGGCGGCGACGCAGGCGGACCCCGATGCGCTCGAACCGGCGGTCTATCTTGCCGAGCTGGAGGAGAGGCTCGGTCACTTCGAGGATGCCGAGCGGCAACTCGATCGCGCCGAGCAGGTCGCCCGCAAGCAGGGGACCGACGTCGACCTGCAACGCTCGGTGCTGCTTGCCCGAATGAATGAGCCCGAGCGGGCCCTCGCGCTTCTCGATGGTCGCCAGGAGTTTTCCGGAGCCGCCAGGCTACAACGGGGGCGGCTCTATGACCGGCTCGGCCGGCATGCCGAGGCGTGGAACGATTGGGTCGCGGGCAAGGCTCAGCTCGCCGAGCGGAATGGCCGACGCTATCCGGCGGAAGAGGTTGCCGGGCAAGCGAGAAGCCTGGCGGCCTTCTTCAACCCGACGCGCACGGCCCAGCTTCCGCGCGCGGCGCGACGCGATGAGGTTCCCCAGCCGATCTTCATCATTGGATTTCCGCGTTCCGGAACGACGCTCGTCGAACAAATCCTCGCGAGCCATGGCGCCATCGCTGCAGGTGGCGAGCTGCCCTTCGGCCCGGAACTGCGCGAACTGGCTTCCAGCCTAGACGGCAGTGGCGCCGCTTTCCCGGAGACGCTCGCGGCGGCGCAGCCGAACTGGCCCGACCGGCTTCGCGATTTCTATCTCGAACGCGCGCAGGGCTATGGCCTGCTGAGCGGCGGGGCCGGATATTTCACGGACAAGATGCCGAGCAACGATTTCTGGCTGCCGCTTCTGCGCATCGCTTTCCCGGAATCGCCGGTGATTTTCATGCGCCGCCACCCTCTCGACATCCTGACGTCGGTCATGGCGCACGACATGACCCACGGTTTTCATTGCGGCTATCGGCTGGAGGATGCGGCACGCCATCTCGCGCTCGTCGACGGTCTGCTGCACGGCTACAGCGAGGGCGGCGTCGGTCCCACCTTCGAGCTTCGCTACGAATCGCTGGTTGCCGATCAGGCCGGCGAAACCGAGCGGCTGATGGGCGCGATCGGCATGCCGATGGAGCCGGGTCAGCTGACCTTCCACGAACGAGCCGAGGTCTCGCCGACTCCGAGCTACGCCCAAGTCCGCGAACCGTTGAATGACCGTTCGATCGGGCGCTGGCGCAATTACGCCGCTCAGCTGGAACCTGCGAGGGGCGTCGTCGCAAATGTGATGGCCCGCGGCGGCTATGCGCCCTGAAGCGCCTCGGCGACCGGCTCGGCATCACCAAGCAGAAGATGGAAGATGCCCGGCGCCGGCTGGGCGATCATTCGCACGCCGAGCTGGGTTAGCTTGCCACGGTCAACGCGGCCGGCGTCGGCGACCCGCAGCCAGACCCGGCTCGAAGCTGAGCCGGCTTCGAGCACATTGTCGCGGCCGCCAAGCGCTTTGATCCACGGGCCCGCGTTCGCGGCAGGTGCCAATGCTTTCTCTACTGGAGATCGCGCATCGGTTGACTGAAGCGGCCCGGCTGCGGCGCGCATTTCCATTGCAACGGCGTCGGCGATCGGACCGACGACGACCTGGAGACCATCCGGCGAGGGGCGGACGAAACCGACCGCGCCGAGCGCACGCAGGCGCCGCTCGTCGACCTTCGCCTGGTCATCGACCAGCAGGCGCAGCCGCGTCGTGCAGGCGTCGATCGATCGCAGGTTTGCGGCGCCGCCAAGGGCAGCAACATAGGCTTCGCCGCGGTCGGTCACCGCATCGGCAATTTCCTCGCCGACGGGTTGCTCCTCGCGCCCGGGGGTCTTGAGGTCGAAATGGACGATCGCGAACCGGAAGATGCCGTAATAGAGCAGCGCATAGACCGCTCCGATCGGAAGAAGCCACAGCGGGCGGGTCGCCTTTGAAAAATTCAGGACATAATCGAAGAAGCCCGCAGAGAATCCGAAGCCGAGCAGCACGCCAAGCGTGTGGGTCACGGCCATCGCCGCGCCGGTGAGGAGCGCGTGGATCAGGAACAGCAGGGGGGCGAGGAAGATGAAGGTGAATTCGATCGGCTCGGTGACTCCGGTCAGGAATGAGGTCAGACCCATCGACAGCAGCATTCCGCCGACGGCCTTGCGCCGCTCGGGCAACGCCGATCGGTACATCGCAAAGCAGGCTGCTGGCAGGCCGAACATCATCACCGGGAAGAAGCCGGACATGAAGGCGCCGGCGGTCGGATCGCCGGCGAAGAAGCGCTTCAGGTCCCCGGTTGTGCCGTGATAGTCGCCGACGATGAACCAGGCGACATTGTTGAGGATGTGGTGAAGCCCGGTGATCAGCAACAGCCGGTTGAGGACGCCGTAGACGAAGAGCCCCAAAAAGCCGGAGCCGATCACTGCCCGTGACAGTCCATCCATGCCGGCGTTGATCGAGGCATAGGCGCTGCCGACCACTGCCGCGAGCAATAGCCCCAGCAGCCCCGACAGGATCGGGACGAAGCGGCGCCCCCCGAAGAAGGCCAGGTAATCGGGAAGCTTGATCGTCGCGTAACGGTTGTAGAGCGCGCCGGCGCCTATCCCGGACAGGATCCCGATCGGAACCGACAGCTTGGCGATCGCCTTCGCCCGCCACGCGTCCGACGCGAGCGTCGCGCTGTCCTTCGCGAGGCCCGCGACGACGTCGGGTGGCACGGTGAGAAGGGTTTCCGCGCCGCGCGTCGCAACCAGGAAGCAAACCGCGCCGGCGAGCCCCGCTGCGCCGTTACTGTCCCTGGCAAGCCCAACGCCGATGCCGATGGCGAACAACAGCCCGAGGTTGTCGAAGATCGCCCCGCCGGCCGCCGACACGAACGGCACGTCGAGGAGATCCGCCTGGCCGAGCCGGAGCAGAAGGCCGGCGATCGGAAGCACCGCGATCGGCAGCATCAGCGCGCGGCCGAGCGGCTGAAGCGCTTGCAGGGATGGCTTCATGGCTGATGCTCCAACAATGCGCTGGCCAGCGCGTGGACGCTTTCGGCGTCGGGCGCCGCGAGGGCTTCCGCGGCCAGTGCCCGGCATTTCGCAAGGTCGAGCGATCGAACGATCGCCTTGGTCTCGGCGATCGCTGCTGCGGGCACCGACAACTCGGTGACTCCGAGGCCCAGCAGGACCGGCACGGCCTCGGGCGTGGCTGCGAGACCGCCGCACACGCCGGTCACGCGCTCATGGGCGTTCGCGCCGCGCACCGTCTCGTCAATCAACCGAAGGACCGCCGGGTCGAGCGCGTCGAGACCGGCGGCAACGGCCGGGTTGGTTCGATCGCGGGCGAGCGCATATTGGCTGAGATCGTTGGTGCCGATCGAGAAGAAGGCCGCTTCCTTGGCAAGCGTCGCGGCAATTAGCGCCGCCGCCGGCGTCTCGACCATGATCCCAAGTTCGGGAGCCACGACGTTTATCGCGCCGCTGAGGCGATCGAGCAGGGCGCGCGCGTCGCGGACCTCGGCGAGCGATGAAACCATCGGCAGCATGATCCGCAGCGGGCCAGGTGCCCGGACGCCGAGCAGCGCCCGGAATTGGGTTTCGAGCAGATCGGGCCGCGCGAGCTGCAAGCGGATTCCGCGCAGTCCCAGGGCCGGATTGTCTTCGGCCGCCAGCGAAAGCCATGGCGCGGGCTTGTCGGCGCCGATGTCGAGCGTCCGGACGATCAGCGGCCGCTCGCCGAGCGCGTCGGCAATCTGCTGGTAGGCGGCGCGCTGCTCGCCTTCGTCCGGCGGCAGGTTGCGGTCGAGGAACAGGAGCTCGGTGCGCAGCAGCCCGCAACCTTCAGCGCCCTCGGCAACCGCCACTTCCGCATCCGCGACCGAGCCGAGATTGGCGAACACCTCGATGCGCGTGCCGTCCGCAGTCATGGTCTGCTCGTGTGCGCGGCCGCGAGCCGCTTGGCGGCGCTCGGCGCGGGCGGCGGCCTCGTCTCGCGCGCGGTCGAGCTCATGCTCGTCCGGAGCAACCGTGATGGTGGCTCCCTGCATGATCAGCATCGCGCCGTCTTCGATGGCGGCAAGCCCCGCACCAAGGCCGACCACCATTGGCAGACCCAGGCCGGCGGCGATGATCGCGGCATGCGAGGTCACTCCGCCCCCGGCAGTGGCGATACCCGCGATCTCCGATCGGGCGAGGGCGTTCAACTGCGAGGGATAGAGCGTGTCGGCGATGACGATCGCCCCTTGCGGGGGCGCCGATGGGTCGGCTGCGTTGCCAAGCAGTTCCGCCAACACGCGGCGTTCGAGGTCCTCGAGATCGTCGAGACGCTCGGCGAAGCGGGCGTCAGTCGAAGCTCGCAGCGGCTCAGCGAGTTCGCGCATCGCTTCCCTCCAGGCCCAACCCGCGCTCTTGCCGGCGGCAATCGACCGCTGCGCCAGCTCGGCGAGGAGCGGATCGCCAATCATCACCAGATGCGCGGCGGCGATCGCGGCGCCGGGATCATTGCCGGCCGCTTCTACCTCAAGCTGCGACTGTACCCGCTCACGGGCGGCGAAGAGGTCGGCTTGTTCAGTCTCCGGGTCATCGGCGGACTCGGGGACTGCGAGCTCATGCTTTTTGAGGCGCCAGGCCGGGCCGATCGCCAATCCAGCGACAGCCGCGATGCCGTGAAATTGCCCCGGCGTTTCCGGCAGCGCAGCCGCAATGGCCGGCCGGTCCTCGGCGATCGGCTGGAGCTCGCCCATGCCGCTTTCGAGCATTTCGACGAGGATTTCGACGGCGCGTTCGGCCTGGGGTCCGCCGGCCTTGACGGTGAGCGTTGCGCCGTGGCGCAGGCCGAGCCCGAGCATCGCCACCGGCGAGCGGGCGGAGGCGGCTCGTCCGTCCCCGGCGACGATTTCAGCCGTGGCGTCGAGATCGCTGACTGCTTTGGCAAGTCGCGCGGCGGGACGCGCGTGAAGGCCGTGGGCGAGCACAAGCCTTACCGATCGCGACACGGTGACTGCAGCGGCAATCGGTGCGGCTGACGGTCGCCCGATGGCTTCGACGTTGAGCAGCGGCTGGCCCGTCGCAATCGAGCCTTCGAGCTGTGACCGCTCAACGCGGAATTCCTGACCATTGGTAACGATGACCGGCGTCACCAGGCTGCGGGCGCGCCGCGCGAGAAGGTCGAGGTCGAAGGTGATCAACAAATCGCCTTCGGCAACGCGCTGCCCGTCCTTCACCGCCGGCGTGAAGCCAACGCCTCCCAGCGCCACCGTGTCGAGGCCGATGTGGATCAGCAGCACCGGTCCGCTGTCGAGTGCCAAGGTGACGGCGTGGCCGGCCGGGTGGATTGACGAGACGGTGCCCGCCCCGGGCGCCAATACGCGTCCGTCAACCGGGTCGACGGCGATTCCCTCGCCCAGCATCCGCTCGGCAAACACCGGGTCGGGCACGTCGTCGAGCGGCGTGACCCACCCTGCAAGCGGACTTGGAATTGCGATCATTCCAGCGTCAACCGGTCGAGGACCCAGTAAGGATCGACGCCCTGTTGGGTGAAGGCCATGCATAGGTCATGCGCGCCTTCTTGCGGGAGGATCGATCCCGAGACTTCAGCAATCCCGCTTGTCCGAGTTGCGGGGCCGAGCGGAACGGTTGCGACCGGCGGGCCGTCGCATCCGTCGCGGCGCACCTCGAGCTCGCCCGAAGGCGTGGCCGGCGGCTTGAACGTGATCTTCTTGAGGTCGTCGCCGATCGAGAAGTTGAACGGCATTCGTCCGACCTCGGCGACGAT
>JAXDPR010000020.1:0-4624 GCA_034668265.1 Sphingomonadales bacterium | reverse complement strand
GTGTGCTTCGCCTCTTCCATCGCCGAGAGATAGACGACATCGGTCGTCACCTTGCCGTCGACGACCTTGCGGTACGGCGTCTCGATGAAGCCGTACTTGTTCACCCGGCTGAAGCTGGCGAGCGAGTTGATGAGGCCGATGTTCGGGCCTTCCGGAGTTTCGATCGGGCAGATGCGGCCGTAGTGCGTGGGGTGCACGTCGCGCACCTCGAAGCCCGCGCGCTCGCGGGTCAGGCCGCCAGGCCCGAGCGCCGAGACGCGGCGCTTGTGGGTGACTTCCGACAGCGGGTTGGTCTGATCCATGAACTGCGATAGCTGCGATGAGCCGAAGAACTCGCGCACCGCGGCGACCGCCGGCTTGGCGTTGATCAGGTCGTTCGGCATCACAGTCGACACGTCGACGCTGCTCATCCGCTCCTTGACCGCGCGCTCCATGCGCAAGAGGCCGACGCGATACTGATTCTCGAGCAGCTCGCCGACCGAGCGGACGCGGCGGTTGGCGAGGTTGTCGATGTCGTCGATCTCGCCCTTGCCGTCTTTGAGGTTCACGAGCTCCTGGACGACCGCGAGAATGTCTTCCTTGCGCAGCGTGGTGACGGTGTCCTCGACGTCGAGGCCGAGGCGCATGTTGAGCTTGACGCGGCCGACGGCCGACAGATCATAGCGCTCCGGATCGAAGAACAGCCCGTAGAAGAGCGCGTCGGCGGTCTCCCGGGTCGGCGGTTCGCCGGGGCGCATGACGCGATAGATGTCGGCCAGCGCGCTGTCGCCGTCCTCGCTCTTGTCCGCCTTCAACGTGTTGCGGATCCATGGGCCCGTGTTGACGAAATCGATGTCGAGCAACTCGAGCCGCTTCACGCCGGCATCGTCGAGCTTTGCGAGGTTCTCCGGGGTCACTTCGTCTCCGGCCTCGATGTAAATCTCGCCGGTCTTCTCGTTGATGAGGTCGTAGGCCGAGTAGCGCCCGAAAATCTCCTCGGTCGGAATGATCAGGTTCTTCACCCCGTCCTTGCCGGCCTGATTGGCGCGGCGCGGAGTGATCTTCTCATTGGCCTTGAAGATGACCTCGCCGGTGTCGGCGTCGACCACTTCATGGTTGGGCTTCTGGCCGCGCCATGCCTCTGACGAATAAGGGATTTGCCAGCCGTTCTTGCCGCGCGTGTAGATCACCCGATTGTAGAAGGTGTTGAGGATCTCCTCGCTCGGCATGCCCAACGCGTGGAGCAGCGCGGTGACCGGCAGCTTGCGCTTGCGGTCGATGCGGACGTTGACGATGTCCTTGGCGTCGAACTCGAAGTCGAGCCAGCTGCCGCGGTACGGAATAACCCGCGCGGCGAACAGGAACTTGCCGCTGGAATGGGTCTTGCCGCGGTCGTGGTCGAACAGCACGCCCGGCGAGCGGTGCATCTGGCTGACGATCACGCGCTCGGTGCCGTTGATGATGAAGGTGCCGTTCATCGTCATGAGCGGCATGTCGCCCATGTAGACGTCCTGCTCCTTGATATCGATCACCGACTTGGCCTCGGTCTCGGGATCGATCTCAAAGGTCGTCAGGCGCAGCGTGACGCGCATCGGCGCGGCAAATGTGAGGCCGCGCTGGCGGCACTCGTCGGTGTCGTACTTGGGCTCTTCGAGCTCATAATGATCGAAGTCGAGGTGCGCCGTTCCGGCGAAGTCGACGATCGGGAAGACCGAGCGGAGCGTCTTCTCGAGGCCCGAGACATAGCCGGTCGCGGGGTTCGAGCGGAGGAACTGCTCGTAGCTTTCGCGCTGAACCTCGATGAGGTTCGGCATCTCTGAGATCTCGTGGATATTGCCGAAGATCTTGCGGATACGCCGCGAATTGGTCTTGAGCCCGCTGGTGGTCTTACGGGGTGCGTCGATCGCTTTGGTGGCCATTTGCTTCCCTGCGCTGCGCGAGGGCGCACGAATGCGCCCCGCTGAAGTTGCCGGTATCCCGGCTATTTGTGGAGCGCTGTCCCGCTACCCTCTCCAATGCGTGCGGTCCGTGCGCCGTTTCGGACCCTGTCCCGGAGAGGACGGGAAAAGCCCCGGACGCACGACAGCGTGCGGCCAGAGCCGATATGTTTGGATGAAGCCCATATAAGCCATTTCCAACAGGCTGCAAGGCCTCCGCTCAATGAAAGCGGGGCGCCGTTGCCGACGCCCCGCAGCCCCCGCTTTATAGGAAGCTTAGAAGTTGACCGCGGCCGACAGGAATACCTCGCGTGGCGGGCCGTAGAAGCCGGTCGCAACGCCGGTTTTTCCGAGAATCGGGATCGGCAATCCGTTCGAGCCATAGGTCAAGGCTCCGGTGGTCGGGTTCCCGAGCAGATAGCTGTACCCGCCAACGATATATTTCTTGTTGTTGATGTTCTTCGCGTGGACGCCCAATTCATAACGATTGCCCTGCGAGCGCCAGAGGATGTTGGCGTCCCAGAGCGCGTAGCCGGGCTGATCGAGGAACGGCGTCGAAATCTCGAACTGCTGGGTCGAGCTGCGATAAGAAACGGTCGTGTTGGCATCGAGGTGTCCGCCCCACGCCGGAGTGTCGTAGTCGAGCGTTCCGCTCAGCGTCCACTTGGGAGTGTTCTGGATCTTCCGGTTCTTGGCGACGTCGACCGGTCCGCCGATGTTGGTGATGTACCTCAGGTACTTGCCGTCGAGATAGCCGAGCGAACCGGCGAAGCTGAACCGGTCGCCCGGAGTGGCGAGGTCCTGCGCAAGGCGGGCGTTGGTTTCAATCTCGACGCCGCGCATGCGCGCCTTGCCGGCATTCGTCGTGATGCCGCAGAAGTTCGGCAGTCCGCTGACGGTGCAGGCTTCCGAACCCGGGACCTGCACATCCTTGTATTCGGCATCGAAGATTGCCGTCGCAAGCTGCAGCCGGTGGTCGAGCAACGCCGCCTTCCAGCCGAGCTCGTAACTGTCGACCTTTTCAGGCTTGAACGTGAGAAAATTGTAGATCTGCTGATAGGTCGGCGTCGTTGCGGGCGCCGTCACGGGCGCGTTGATCGCCTTGCCGCGCGGGTCGAAGCCGCCGCCTTTGAAGCCCCTGGAATAGCTGAGGTAAATGTTGTTGTTGGTATTGGGTTTGAAACTGATCGAGGCTCGCGGGGTAAAGGCCTTGTCGGTCCGGCTGCCGGTGAAATTCGTCGTCGTCGGTGGCAGGACCGTGCCGACGCCAAAGCCGTTTACGCCGCCAAGCCCGGGCTGACCGCCGCCGAGGCGCGTCTGGGCGAGGATGTACGCGCTGCGTTTGTCGTTCGTGAAGCGGCCGCCGAGGGACACAGCCCATTGCGGTGAGAAATCGTAAGAGAAGTCGGCGAAGGCTGCCCAAGTGTTCGTGTGGACGTTGCCAAGTGTCGAAGCCGTTAGTCCGGCAAGGCTCGTGTAAAGCCGGACGTCGAACTCATCGAACGCTCTGGCGTTCAGATAATAGACGCCGGCGACGCCCTTCAGCGGACCCTTGTCGAGGACAAGCTGGAATTCCTGGCTGAATTGCTTGTTGCGATAGATCGCCGGTACGTCGACGTCGATGGCGGGCGTCGCGTCGAAGTCGATCGGCGTATATCCGACGTCCTTGCGATAGGCGGTGATCGAGCGGAACTTCAACGCGTCGGTGATGTCGGCCTCGGCGTGGAGCGCGACGCCGCCCGCACGGACGCGCTGTGTCGGATCGGTCAAGCCCCCTCGCGTGTCGTAAACATTGTTGAGAACCGGATAATTGCCCGCGGCTGTTCCGCATCCGCCAGCGGCGTTGGCGCATAGATTCGGATAGAAACGGTGGCCGCCCTTGGGGTTGCTGTCGTCGATGATGTAATCGCCGGTCAGCCGGAAGAAGATGCGATCGGACGGGATCAGTTCGAGGCTTGCTCGGCCCGCAAGGATATCCTTGTTGTAGTTGCTGAGGCCCGTCGTCAGGTTCTTGCCATAGCCGCCGTTGCTGAGCCGGGCACCCGCGACGCCGAACAGCAGCCCCTTGGTGATCGGAGTCGAGGCGGTGACGATGAAATCAGCCTGGTTGTGCGTGCCGAGGTTGGTTCGCATGCTGACGTGCGGCCCGTCATCGCGGATACGTTTGGTCACGAATTTGACCGCGCCGCCGATTGTGTTGCGGCCATAAAGCGTGCCCTGCGGCCCGCGCAGCACCTCGATCCGGTCAACGTCGTAGATATCCAGGACGGCCGCCTGCGGCCGGTTCAAATAGACGTCATCGACGTAGACGCCAACGCCCTGTTCGAATCCCGCAACAGGATCCTGCTGGCCGATGCCGCGGATGAACGGGGTAAGCGTACTGTTGGTGCCGCGGCTGACCTTCAGCGTCACGTTGGGCGTGGTTTTCGCGACTTCAGTGATGGTCAGCGCGCCCTGGCGGTTGAGCTGTTCGCCCGAATAGGCGCTGACTGCGATCGGCACGTTGAGCAGGACTTCGCTGCGGCGCCGCGCCGTGACGAAGATCGCTTGGTCGCTGCCTGTGGCGGCCTGCGCCTGGGTCTGCGCGTCGTTGGCCGTCTGCGCGTCGATGGCGGCCGGTTTGGGTGCCGGATTGGGCTGGGCGTTGGCAGAAGTAGCGAAAAACGCCGCGCCGGCAGCGGTGCCGAGCAATGCGGCGCGTACAGTTA
>JAXDPR010000019.1:0-6028 GCA_034668265.1 Sphingomonadales bacterium | reverse complement strand
TTCGTCAACCAATATGAGGAAGGCAACCCCGCCCGCATTGCGCTCGAACGCGCGCTGGCGGAGCCGAGCCTGCGCGAAGCGTCGCATGGCGCGCTCGAGCGCGCCGGCTTCGATCTCGGCGACCGGTCGGTCGAGGCGATCGCGAGTGCGTGGCTGGTGGTCTATCGCAATGAAGAGCGCTGGTTCGAGCTTTACGAATTGGCCGAGAAGCTGGTTGACCTCGACGACGCGCTGGCGATGTGGCGGCACAAGCATGTGCTGACGGTCGAGCGGATCATCGGCAACAAGCGCGGCACGGGCGGGTCGGCGGGCGCGTCCTACCTGCGTTCGACGCTCGACAAGCGGGTGTTCCCCGAGCTGTGGTCGCTGAGGACCGATCTTTGAGTTTCAAGGACTTGTTCAGCCGGAGCTTCGGCGCCGATCCCGGCCGGCTGCACTTCGCAGCGCATAGCCATCATCTCTGGCCCGACGCGAGCTTCGAGGGTCAAATGGAGGCGTGGAACGACGCTGCTCGGCTTGCCGACCGTAAGTGGGACAAGGTGATGGACGAGGTCTGGCCGGCGGCCCAGGCCGAGGTCGCGGCAGAGCTTGGGACGGGGCAGCCCGACGCGATCGTTTTCGCACCGAACACCCATGATTTTCTCGTCCGGCTGTTCGCGGCCGTGTCGTCGAGCTGGCCGATCCGCATGCTGACCAGCGACGGCGAATTTCACAGTGCGCGGCGCCAGTTCGCACGCTGGGAGGAAGGCGGCGTAGCGGTGGTGGAGCGGATCGCGACCGAGCCCTTCGCCAGCTTCTCCGATCGCTTCCTCGACGCGGCGCGGTCCGGCGGGCACGACTTCATTTTCGCCAGTCAGCTGATGTTCGCGAGTGGTCGGACCTTCGACCGCGTTGAAGAGCTTGCCGGCCTCGGCCGTGCCGATGGGCCGTGGGTGGTGATCGACGGCTACCACGCCTTCATGGCGCTCGACCGGCCGTTTGGCGATTCCGCGGCGAGCAATGCCTTCTACCTCGGCGGCGGGTACAAATATGCGATGTCGGGCGAGGGCTGCGCCTTCATGCACGCACCGCCCGCCTTCGGCCCCAGGCCGCGGATCACCGGCTGGTTTGCCGAGTTCGAGGACCTGACCCTGCCGCCCGGCCGCGTCGGCTACGCAAAGGACGCCAGCCGCTTCCTCGGCGCGACCTTCGATCCGTCGGCGCTATATCGCTTCGCCGCCGTGCGCCGCATGCTGGCCGCGAACGGACTCACTACCGCGCGCGTCTCCGCGCATGTCGAAAGCCTCCAACACCAGCTGCTCGACACGATTGGCGCGACGGCGCTGGCCGGCGCCGAGCTGCTCAATCCGCTGGACGGCAAGCCTCACGCGCGGTTCCTCGCCTTCCGCAGTGCGAACGCGCAGCGCTGGTACGCGGAGCTCAAGGCGAGAAATGTCATCACGGACGTGCGCGGCGACGTGCTCCGGATCGGGTTCGGGATCTACCAGGACGAGGGTGACGTTTCGCGCCTCGTCGAGCTGTTGGGGGAACAGACGTGAACCAAGTCACCGGCCGCGGCAGCAGCACGCTCGTGCTTACAGTGCTGCTCATCGCCTACATCTTCAATTTCCTGGACCGGCAAATCCTCGGCATCCTTGCCCAACCGATCAAGGCCGATCTCCACCTCAGCGACACCCAGTTCGGCGCCGTCGGGGGGCTTGCTTTCGCGCTCCTCTATTCGGTGCTCGGCATCCCGCTCGCCTATTTTGCCGACAAGACCAGCCGCAGCGGCGTCGTCGCCGGCGCGCTGGCAGTGTGGAGCGGCTTTACGGCGTTGTGCGGTACTGCGCACGGCTACGGCCAGCTGTTCCTCTACCGGCTCGGGGTTGGCATTGGCGAAGCGGGAGGTGTCGCGCCTTCCTATGCGCTGATCGCGGACTATTTCCCACCCGAGCGGCGGGCCCGCGCGATGGCGATCTTCTCGCTCGGCGTGCCGATCGGCCTCTCGATGGGCACGCTGATCGGCGCCTATATCGCGCATGCAATCGACTGGCGCGCGGCATTCCTGATCATGGGCATTGCGGGCATCCTGCTCGCGCCGATTCTTCGCCTGATCGTCCGCGATGTGCCGCGAAGCTCAGCGCCGGCCGCGCGGGCGCCTCTCGCCAGCGTCTTCCCGATGCTCGCCCGGAAGCCAGCGTTCTGGCTGCTCGCCTTCGGCGCGTCATGCAGCTCGCTGTGCGGATACGGCCTGGCGCTGTGGACACCGTCGGTGCTGATCCGCAGCTTCGGTCTCGACCTGCTTTCGACCGCGAATTTCTTCGCTTCGCTGGTGTTCATCGGCGGCTGCAGCGGCGTGCTCGCCGGCGGCTGGCTCGCCGACCGGCTCGGTGCAGCCGACCGGGGCTGGTACGCGAAGCTGCCGGCCATCGCCTGGCTGATCACGGCCCCGATGTTCGTTGCCGGCCTTTTCGCGCCGAGCCTGTGGATTGCCTGGCCCTTGCTGCTCATTCCCAACGCGCTCAACATCCTGTGGCTGGGGCCGGTTACGACGGCGGTCCAGCACCTGGTGCCGCAACCGATGCGCGCAACCGCCTCGGCGAGCTTCTTGCTGATCAACAATTTGATCGGGCTTGGGATCGGGCCGCTGCTGATGGGCCGCCTTTCGGACCTGTTCAAGTCGACCTACGGCGTCGATTCGCTTCGCTATGCGGTGATCGCGTGCACCGGCTTCTACCTGGTCGCGGCGTTGCTGGCGCTACTAGCCGTAAAATCCCTCCGGCGCTCCTGGGTCGACGACGGCGCGCATTCCTAACTCCCTGAACAACAAAGACATTTGAGGTTCACGCTAGTGCGCTAGGTCGCAGGTTCCATCCGCTCAGGCGATGGAACGGTGCATCGGACGGGCAGTTTACTCCGCTCGGAAGGAGATTTTCTCATGACCAGGCTGATTCTTGCCGCGGGCGTCGCCGCATTGGCGATCGCGAGCGCGGCTGCAGCGAAGCCCCCTGGTGGGGGCGGTGGCGGCGGCAACCCGCACGCCAACGACGGGGGCGCACCGCCTGCGGCTAAAGGCGGTGGCGGTGGCCAGGGTAAAGGCGGCGGCGCAGCGCGCGGCGGCGGCGGTGGTGGCGGCGGTGCCGCACCAGCCGTCTTCGGCGGCGGTGGCGGCGGACGCGGTCACGGCGGTGGCTTCGCGGCGCCCCAGATGCGCGTCGAACGCCAGCAGGCCCGCGGTCCGCAGGTTCAGCGCGTCGAGCGTCAGCAGTTCCGCGGTCCGCAAGTTCAGCGCGTCGAGCGGCAGCAGGTTCGCCAGCAAGCTCGCGGGTTCGAACGCCAGCAGGCGCGGGCGATTCAGCATCAGCAAGCCCGCCAGCAGTCGCGCGGCTTTGAGCGCCAGCAGGCCCGAGCGGTCCAGCGTCAGCAAGCGCACCAGCAGCAGAGTGGGTTCGAGCGCCAGCAAGCACGGCAAGTCGACCGGCAACAGCTGCGAGGCAATCGTGCGCAGCAGGCGCAGCAGCAGGGCTTCGCTCCGCAGCAAATTGGCGGCGGCGAGCGCTTCAACGGCAAGCAGGCCAAGTTTGCGGAGCGGCAGTTCGCCCAGAACGTCAATCCGGCTTCGTACCGGGCTCTGACCTATGCCAATGACGTCGCCGTTGTGCCCGCATACCAGGTCGAACGCTTTGTCGGCGCTCCAGTGTCGCAGGTGACCAACTTCGTCGGCCTGAGCGCGCTGCCGGCATCGGTCCAGTACCTCTATCCGAATACGCCGAACTATTATTACCAATATGGCGACGGATACTTGTACCAGGTCAACCGCGGCACGAGCCTCATCGACTCGCTGATCCCGTTGCTCGCCGGCGGCTATCTGCCGGGCCAGTATCTGCCGCAGTCGTACATGGGCAGCTATGTGCCGAATTATTACGGGCTAAGCTCGTTCTACCCGGACTATGGCAACACGTGTAACCGCTACGTCAACGGTGTGATCTACGAGGTCGACTGCGCGACCGGTTTCGTCGAGGACGTGATCCCGATGTATGCCGGCGGCTATGGCGTCGGGCAGATCCTGCCCTCGGCCTACAGCTATTACAACGTGCCGATGCAGTACCGCACGATGTACTACGACACGCCGGATTACGGCTATTGGTACTCGCCGGGCGCGATCTACCAATACGACCAGCGTTCCAGCATGATCACTTCGGTGGCCGCGCTGATGGCGCCGGGGTTCTCGGTCGGCCAGCAGTTGCCGCTCGGGTACGATGCCTACAACGTGCCCTATGACTATCGGGCGACTTACTATGACACGCCCAACGCGTTGTACCGGTACAACAACGGCTACATCTACCAGGTCGACCCGGTGACTCAGGTCGTGACGGCGATCGTAGCCTCGCTGCTGACCTAAACGGCGCATGACAATTGGCCCGGATGTGGAACCCATTCCGCACCGGGCCATTTCGTTTCTAGAACGAAAAGGAGACCAGGGATGAGGACCCAAGCGCTCGCGCTCGGGATTGCGGCGGCGGCGCTGCTCGCCGTCGGTGCATGCAACAAACAGAACGGCAATGCGGGCGGCGCTCCCGAGGCCCAGACCAAGGACGCCAAGAAGGCCGCCGGAACCAAGACCATCGCCGCCGGGCTGGCGCAGAACGGCCGGTTCATGGCCGCCGCCAAGGCCGCGGGCCTCGACCAGACGCTGGCCGGCCCCGGGCCCTACACCGTCTTCGTGCCGGATGACGCGGCATTGAACAGCGCTCCGGCCGGGACGCTCGATCCGACCCCTCAAAACCGCCCGCAACTGACGGGCGTGCTGACCAACCTGATCCTGCCCGGAACCGTGCTCGCGGCGGACATCGACAAGCTCGTCGACAAGAACAAGGGCAAGGGCGTGCTGGCGACCGTCGGCGGCGGGACGCTGACTGCGACAAGGGAGGGCGGCAAGACGGTCCTCACCGATTCCGCCGGCCACAAGGCGGCCATTACGCAAGCTGACGACCAGTATAGCAACGGCGTCGTCCATCATATCGACGCGCTGCTGATGCCGGCCAAGACGGCCGCGCGGCCCGCGGTCGGGCAGAAGGTCGGCAAGTAGCCGCTATATCTAGCGCCCACGCAGCCGCGCAGGCCCCAGATGAGCTTCGCGCATCATAATGCTTCCGCGCGTCAATCGGCTCGCTATAGTGCGCTCATAGCGTGACAGCGATGGGGCCTTGGCGACATGAAAGCGACGATTGAGCGGGCGACTCTCCTCAAGAGCCTGGGCCACGTCCAATCGGTCGTGGAACGCCGGAACACGATCCCGATCCTCTCCAACGTGCTGATTGAAGCGCGTGAAGACGGGTCGCTTCGACTGATGGCCACCGACCTCGACCTCCAGGTTGACGAGACCGTGCCGGCAAACGTCACTCAGGCCGGCGCCATCACCGTCTCCGCCCACACGTTCTTCGACATCGTCCGCAAACTGCCCGAGGGAAGCCAGGTCGAGCTGACCGCCGCCGAGGGCAAGATGCAGGTCGTCGCCGGCCGAGCGCGTTTCAACCTGTCGACCCTGCCGCGCGACGATTTCCCGGTGATCGCCGAGGGCGACCTGCCGACGCGTTTCGAGCTGCCCGCCGCGACGCTGCGCCAGGTCATCGAGAAGACGCGCTTCGCCATATCGAGCGAAGAGACGCGTTACTATCTGATGGGCATTTTCTTCCACGTCGTCGAGGACCAGATGCGCGCGGCGGCGACCGATGGCCACCGCCTGGCGCGGGTGACGATCGCAAGGCCGGACGGCGCCGAAGGCATGCCCGACGTGATCGTGCCGAGGAAGGCCGTGACAGAGCTCTACCGCCTGCTCGAGGAGCTCGAGGGAACCGTCGAAATTTCGCTGTCGCCGACCAAGATCCGCTTCGGGCTCGGCAGCGCGATCCTCACCAGCAAGCTGATCGACGGCACCTTCCCGGATTATAACCGGGTGATTCCGACCGCGAACGACAAGCTGCTGAAGCTCGATCCCAAGAGCTTCTCTGCAGGTGTCGACCGCGTTTCGACGATCGCCTCGGAGAAG
>JAXDPR010000018.1:0-3560 GCA_034668265.1 Sphingomonadales bacterium | reverse complement strand
GGATGCTGTCGAGATGGACCGCGGAAGGCCTGGCGACGGCGGCGGAACGCGCCGGCAAGCTCGAACGGTCGATGATGTTCACCCCGGTTCCTGACCGCGAGGCGCTCGGCGAGGAATTGCTGGCGATCGCGCGCAAGGCGCGCTCGTCGGGCTAGATCGGTTCGCCCGACAGCCGCTGACAGATCATGTCGAGCTGGTCGAGGCTGGAGTAATTGAGCGTGACCGCCCCGCCCTGCCCCTTGTGAACCACCTGGACTTTGAGGCCGAGCAGGTCGCCGAGCTGGCGCTCGAGCACTTCGAGGTCCGTATCCACGGCTTTGGCGGCGTTGCGGGCGCGTGCGCGGCCGATGTCGGCGAGGGGCCCGGGGCGACTTTTCTCGCGACGCGCGCGCGCCTCGGCCTGGCGGACGGAGAGACCCTTGGCGACAATCTCGCGGGTGAGCTGTTCGGGGTCCTCAGACGTCGCGACAGCGCGCGCGTGGCCCATTGTGATATCGCCTTGCAGCAGCGATTTCCTCACGAACTCAGGAAGATCGAGCAATCTCAACAAGTTAGCGACGTGGCTCCGCGATTTGTGGACGATGCGCCCGACCTCGTCCTGGGTATGGCCGTGGCGTTCGATCAGCTGGCGGTACCCCTCGGCTTCCTCAAGCGGGTTGAGGTCCAGACGCTGGATATTTTCGATCAGGGCGAGCTCGGACGTGGTCGATTCGTCGATCTCGCGGACGATCGCCGGGATCAAGTGCAGCCGCGCCCGCTGGGCCGCGCGCCAGCGGCGCTCGCCGGCGATGATCATATAGTCCCCACCGTCGGGTCTGAGCAGGATCGGCTGGAGGACGCCTCGCTGGCGGATTGATTCGGCGAGTTCGTCGAGTGCTTCCTCGTCGAACTGGACGCGCGGCTGGTGGGGATTGGGACGAATGCGCGCCACCTCCACCTCGCGCACGCCGCCGCGCGATGCTGCGGCATCACCGGACGCCGGAGCCGGGGCCGGTCGTGCCGCCTCGCCGAGCAACGCCTGCAGCCCCATGCCGAGACCCTTGGCTGGCCGCTCGGCGCTCATGCCGCGACCGCCAGCTGGGGCAGCCGTCCGATCAGTTCCCGTGCCAGCCTGAGATAGGCTTCGGAGCCGGGGCACTTCAGATCGTAGATCAGCGCCGGAAGGCCATGACTCGGGGCCTCCGACAGGCGAACGTTGCGCGGCACGATCGTGTCGAACACCGTCGCGCCGAGGCACGCCCGGACGTCCTCGGCTACCGCTGCCGAGAGGTTGTTGCGTTTATCGAACATGGTCAGCGCGACACCGAGGATCGTCAGCTCGGGGTTGAAGGCCAGCCGGATACGCTCGACCGTCTGGAGCAACTGGCTGAGCCCCTCCAAGGCAAAGAACTCGCACTGCAGCGGCACCAGCAGGTGGCGCGCGGCGACCAGCGCGTTGACTGTCAGCAGGCCGAGTGAAGGCGGGCAATCGATCAGGCAAATGTCCCAGCGGCCCGGTGGAGTCGCCGCCAGCGCTTTTTCCAGGCGGTGGGCGCGATCCTCAAGCGCGACCAGCTCGATCTCCGCCCCCGACAGGTCCTGCGTCGCTGGGAGCAGCTCAAGGCGCGGGACGCGGGTCTGGACCGCAACCTCCGAGGGCGAGGCGCTGCCGATCAACACGTCATAACTCGACCGCGTCCGCTGGGCCTGGCTGACGCCAAGACCGGTCGAGGCATTTCCCTGGGGGTCGAGGTCGATCAGCAGCACGCGCCAGCCGATCGCCGCGAGCGCGGTGGCGAGGTTGATGCAGGTCGTCGTCTTGCCGACCCCGCCCTTTTGATTGGCCACCGCGATGCGAATCATTGTTTCGCCCTCACCCCCGTAACGACCACGATCCGCGAGTCGGGATGGGTCGCGCTACGTTCCACGTGGAACGCACCTTGCCATGCTTGCTGCGCCTCGGCCAGTTCCCGCTGCGCGCTTCGGCCCCTGGGAAGCACCCATGTGCTTTTTCTTGTGGACAGATGTGCGGATATTTCCAGCAATTTGGCCATATTGGCGACAGCCCGGGCGGTGATTACGTCGTAATTTCCTCCAGCGCGCTCAGCCTTGCCGAGGAATACGGACGCATTGAGCTGAAGCGATTCGCAGGCTCTGTGGAGAAAGTCGGCACGCAACCGCCGCGGCTCGATCAGTTTGACGGGTCCATCGACCAGACAGGCGACGACGATTCCAGGCAGGCCCGCGCCAGATCCGATGTCCACCCAGGAAGCGCCGGCGTGCGGTTCAAAGCGAACCAGCTGGGCCGAATCGAGAATGTGCCGCTCCCAGAGTGAGTCCAGCGTCGACGCCGACACCAAGTTCTGGCGCTGGTTCTCCTCGCGCAGGAGCAGAGCATAGGCCTCGATCTTCTCATATGTTTCACGTGAAACATACCGGCCGGTGACCTCGGCCAGTCGCTCGATCATGCCGCCGCGCGGCGGCTCGCCGCGACATAAAGGGCTGACAAAGCCGCTGGAGTGACGCCGGGCACGCGAGCTGCCTGATCCAGTGTTTCCGGCCGCGCCCTCGCAAGGCGCTCGACCATCTCGAAAGAAAGGCCGGGGATTGCCGCATAGTCGAGACGCGCAGGAATCCAGACCCGAGAGTCGCGCTGGACGACTTCCCATTCGCGCTGCTGGCGGGCGACATAGGGAGCGTAAAGCGCATCGGCGCGGCCTTCCCCGGTTTCTGCCCAGGCGGGTCCCGAGCGAAGCGCAAGATGGGATTCGATCTGGTCCCGCCGCCGATCGGACACGCAATTGGCAGCGAATGCCGCTTCGCCGAGCCGCGACGTCGCATTGTCGGCACGCAGCGAAAGGCGATACTCCGCGCGCGCGGTCATCATTCGATAGGGTTCGCTGACGCCCTGCAACGTCAGATCATCGATCATCACGCCGATGTAGGACGTTCGGCGGTCAAAGCGTACCTCGTCCAGGCCAAGCGCCACTGCCGCCGCATTGAGCCCGGCAGCCAGGCCCTGCGCCGCCGCTTCCTCGTAGCCGGTCGTGCCATTGATCTGCCCGGCGAGGAACAGGCCCGGCAACTCGCGCACTTCGAGGGTTTGGTTGAGGTGCCGCGGATCGACATATTCATATTCGACCGCATAGCCCGGGCGCGCAATTACGGCGCGCTCGAGCCCCGGGATCGAGCGGACGAACGCCGCCTGCACATCCGCCGGAAGCGACGTCGAAATGCCATTGGGATAGACTAAAGGATCGTCCAGCCCCTCGGGCTCGAGAAAGATCTGGTGCGCGTCGCGTGTCGCAAAGCGTTTCACCTTGTCCTCGATTGAGGGGCAGTAGCGTGGGCCGCGGCCCTCGATCGCGCCGGCGAACAGGGGTGAGCGGTCGAAATTTGCGCGGATGATGTCGTGGGTCCGCCCGGTCGTCCGCGTGATCGCGCAGCGGAGCTGCGACACCCGCGCGCCATTATCGAGCGCCGACATCGTCCAGGGCTCAGTGTCGCTCGGCTGCTCTTCTAACCGCGCCCAGTCGATCGTCCGCCCGTCGAGGCGCGGCGGTGTCCCGGTCTTCAAGCGC
>JAXDPR010000017.1:0-5242 GCA_034668265.1 Sphingomonadales bacterium | reverse complement strand
ATCCCGTTCGACATCAAGCTTTCGACGGTCGTGACGCTCTCGTCTGGCCCATCTTTCGGCGAAGCGTTGTGCTGCGTTCCTGCCTCTGTCTCCGGTCCGGGAGGCCCAGGTGGCTATTACACCCAGTTCGGAGTCAACCGGCCAAAGGGTTTAATCAACTACAAGAATATCGACTTCAACGTCTCCAAGTCATTCAAGATGCCGTGGAATCGCGACCAGGAGCTGACGGTCTACTTGCAGGCGCTGAATGCGTTCGATTTCGTCAATCGCAATTATTCCATGTGGACCGGTGGATTCCAGAACTACAACGGCGCGGGTCCGACGCTCCAACCCGACGCAACCGGCGTCGCCAGTCAGGGACGCAATTTCAAGGTCGGCGCCAAGTTCAGGTTCTAAATCGACTTGCATGCATCGGGAGGGGGACGGAAACGTCTCCCTCCTTTTTATTTGGGATTTTCGCGTGAAGCCTGAGCTTCTCCGCGTCGGTAAGGACCAGAACCCGGTCGTCGTGATCGACGAGTTCACCGGCCGCATCGGTGAAGTCCTCGGCATTGGCGAGGCGCTCGCGCCGTTTCCGGTGCTGGGGCACAATTACTACCCCGGACTGCGCCGCATGATCGGCCCTGCCGACCTTGCGGCCAGTGCCTATGTCGAGCGATTGTGCGAGGCTGCAGCCCCCTTTATCGGCGGCGCGTTCGGCGTCGACGGTTTCTCCCTGATCGAGGCCAGTTTCTCGATGGTGACGACAGTGCCATCGGACCTCTCGCTTCCGCAACGCGCGCCGCATTTCGATTCCACCGACCCGAAATATTTCGCGCTGCTTCACTATCTGCGCGTGCCGGCAGGGAGCGGGACGGCCTTCTACCGCCAGCGTTCAACCGGCATCGAGCGTGTGATGGAGGCCAATGTCGCGCGTTTCGTCACGACGGCGGAGCGCGAGACAGCACTGCTGCCTAAGGATTCGGGCTATATCGCGGGCTCGGACCAATATTTCGAGCAGGTCGCGGCGGTCGAGGCGGTTCCCGATCGCCTGCTGATCTACCAGGGCGGATTGCTCCATTCGGGCATTATCCCGGCCGGCATGTCGTTCAGCACCGACCCGCGCGAGGGCCGGCTCACCGCCAACCTGTTCGTGCGCGGTCATTGATGAGGAGGGCCGTACGGGCCTCGAAAGTCAGCCGCGTTGTGCGGGTCCGTTGGCGAGCCAGCCGCCGGTAAATCCCGCCAGCTTCAGCCCGCGCCGGATCGCAGGCACGCGGCGCATGTAGCGCCAGATGAAATCGTCTCGATAGTTGGCCGCCTGAAGCAGGATCGGTCCCTGGTCTATGCCGAGATAGTCCTTGGCCAGCCAGCCTCGCTTCGGATCGACCGAACCGCTCTCCACGTTCATCCCCTGATAGGTGAAGCTTGGATTGAAGCTGTCCTTGAAGCCGTAATGGTCGAACAGCCCCGGCTGCTTCATCAGCGCTTCAGCACACGGAATGACGATCTCTGGAGCGAATGGCAGGGATCCGAGGGCGGCGGTGGGAGTGATAGTTCCGTCGTCGCGACCGTCGGGCTCGGTGATCGGCCCGCGAGCGGCATAGCCGAAGAAGGTCCGCTTCTGCCCCATGTAGGACAGCTGGAAATCGCCCGGGCCGTCGCATGCGCTAAGGCCCCAGACATTCCTGGAATAGCCGCGCCAGCCCATCGGGTTGGCGATACAATAAGCGCGGTTGGCATAGGTCTCTCGCCGGCTGTTCTCGAAATAATCGAAGCCGGCCTTGCGCATCACCGCGTCGCGGATGCCGCGGAAGTCGATCCAGATCTGGCTGTACTGGTGGCCGAACAGCGGCGCGAAGGCGAGGCGCCGCGTCGCGCCCCGTCCTCGCCAGAACGGGCCGTAGGATGCGGTCCACACGTCCCAGCTGTTTGCCGGGACGGCGTGCACCGGCGCCCCGAGCGCAAGGATGTAGATGAACATCCCCTCGTTCATTCCGTCCCAGTTGCGCTCGATCAGCCCGCTTTCCGGGTGCCAGCCCATCGAAATCCCTGCGCGGCCGTCGGATCGGAAGTGGTTCCAGTCCGCGCGCGCGTAAAGCTTCTGCGACAGGTCGCGGATCTCGCGTTCGCCGGCATCCTGGCGGTCGAAATACTGGCCGGCGAACAAAGCGCCCATCAGCAGGATGGTCGAATCTACGCTCGACAGCTCGACATCGCGGAACCGCAAGCCCGTACCCATGTCGAGGAAGTGGTAGAAGAAGCCCTTGTAGCCGGTAACTCCCGTCCGGTCGGGGCCCTGCGGTGCATTCCACAAGAACCGCAGCGTCGCCAGCGTCCGGTCGCGGGCGTCGGCGCGGCTGCACCAACCGCGCTCGGCGCCGATCGCATATGCGGCGAGACCGGAGCCAACCGCGGCAATGCTGGAAAAGCTCGGCGTCGGCCAGCGGTCGGGCACCAGGCCGTTAAGCGGGTTCGCGGTCTCCCAGAAAAAGCGGAATGTCCGCCGCTCGATCTCGCTGTAGAACGCAGGCAGCGTCTTCGGTGCGGCGGCGAACAGGCCAGTCCAGCCCGGCACGCCGGCGCCGGCGGCAAGCAATGACGAGCGCTTGAGCAAGTTGCGGCGGTCGATCCGCATCACCCGTTCGCTTTCGGATCGGTGGTCGACCGGATCACCAGCTCGGGCGCGTGCAGCTCGTCGCCGCCGCTCTCTTTGATGAGGCCGTCGACCAGCCGCTGCAGCGCGCGCTCGCCAAGCTCCGCAATTCGCACTCTGACGGTCGTCATCTCGACGTGACGCGCCAGCGGAATGTCATCGAAGCCCACGACCGCGATCTCTTCCGGCACCCGTTTGCCCGCCGCCCGCAGCGCTTCCAGCGCGCCGATCGCCATATTGTCGTTGGCGGCAAAGACGGCGTCGAACTCGATTCCGTCGGCGAGCAGCCTGCGGATCGCCGCCTCGCCGGATTCCGTCTCGAAGTCGCCGGCGACGATTCGGCCGTCGAGCCCGTGGGTGGCGACGGCCTCGCGAAAGGCGGTCTCGCGCTCCTGTGCGTCGATATTGTCGGCCGGCCCGGCGATGTGGACCAGCCGCCTGCGGCCGAGCGAGGCAAGATGGTCGACCACCGCGCGCACTCCCGCGGCATTGTCGAGGTGGATCGACGGATGCTCCCCGGCGCCCGCCCGGGTGTTGATCAGGATCGACGGCAGGCCCTTCGGCAACGCCGCCGACAATTCGTCCGCGCCGAGGTGCGGCGCCATGACGATGAGGCCGTCGACCCGTCCGCGCATCGCGCGCAGCGCATTGGCCGCCTGCTGTCCTCCGGCGTGGAGGTTCGACAGCAGCAGCAGATAGCCGCGGCGGCTCGCCTCGCGGTCCATGCCGCGCACGAACTCCGAGAAGAACTCGCCGTGCAGGTCTGGCAGCACCACCCCGATCGCGTTGTTGCGGGCGAGGCTCAGGCTGCGCGCGCCGGCGTGCGGAACATAGCCGAGCTCGGCGACGGCGGCCGTGATTCGCTCGCGCGCCTGCTCGCTTACGTTCTCGAAACCGTTGAGCGCACGCGACACGGTCGCGACCGACAATTGCGCGCGCCGCGCTACGTCACGGATGGTCGCTTCGGCCATTCCTTCCTTATCGGCTGCAATTCGGGGAAAAGTCACGGGGCGGGTGATTGCATTCGCTTGGGGGCTGGCTCATGTAACCGGTTACATCTGGCGTCAAGCCACGAGCTATTTGTTTAGGGCGGCCTTGCGCCGTGCCGAAAGTGGTTGGAGGGGAAGTTCATGTTGGACACGCGCATCTCCCGGCGAGCCGCGCTGTTGGGCGGCGGGGTCGTCGCGGCCTGGCTCTCCAGTCCCGCGCGTGCGCTGCTACAGGCCGTCGGGCAGGCCCCGACGCCGGCGCTCGTCCACGACCTCATCGGCCGGATGACGCTCGAGGAAAAGGCCGGCCAGCTGCAGCTGATGGCCTCGGCCTGGGGCGGCGGCGCGGCGCTCGCGCTCAACCCGCCGCAGGGCAATGCGGATTTTCCCAAACAGGTCGAGGAAGCGCGCAGGGGTCAGCTGACGGGCGTGTTCAACGGCAATGGCGCGACCGCCGCGCGCATCCTCCAGACGGCGGCCGTCAGGGAATCACGGCTGAAGATCCCGTTGATCTTCGCCGCCGACATCATTCACGGCCATCGCACGATCTTCCCCGTTCCCCTCGCCGAAGTGGCGAGCTTCGAACCGGAACTTGCGCGCCGCACGGCTGCGGCGGCTGCGTTCGAGGCGGCCGGCGCGGGGATCGACTGGACCTTCTCGCCGATGGTCGACGTCGCTCGCGACCAGCGCTGGGGCCGTGGCGTCGAAGGCGGCGGCGAGGACGTGCTGCTCGGCCGGCTGTTCGCGGCAGCGCGCGTGCGGGGTTTCCAGGGCAGCGACCTCAAGTCGACGGAGAACATGCTCGCCTGCATCAAGCATTTTGCTGCTTATGGCGCGGCCGAATCCGGGCTCGACTACAACACCGTCGACCTGTCGGAGGCGCGGCTGCGTGAGGTCTATCTGCAGCCCTACAAGGCCGGCTTCGACGCCGGCGCCCTTTCGGCGATGGCCTCGTTCAATGAGATCAACGGCGTGCCCTCGACCGGCAATCACTGGCTGATGACCGATCTGCTTCGCGGTGAATGGGGTTTCCAGGGCTTCGTCGTGTCCGACTACACCGGCGATGAGGAGCTGATCGCCCACGGCTATGCGAGGGACGGGCGCGACGCCGCGCGGCTCGCCTTCCTCGCCGGCGTCGACATGAGCATGCAGAGCGGCCTTTACCGCCAGCATCTGCCTGACCTCGTCCGCAGCGGCGCGGTGCCGCAGGTAAAGGTCGACGAATCCGTCCGCCGGGTGCTGACCCTGAAAGCGATGCTCGGCCTGTTCGACGATCCGTTTCGGCGCATCGACGTCAAGCGCGAGACCGCGCGTTCGATGCTTCCCCAAACGCGCGCGCTCGCCCGCGAAGCGGGGCGCAAGGCAATCGTCCTGCTGAAGAACGACGGCGGCCTGCTGCCCCTTCCGCGCTCGGGCAAGAAAATCGCGCTGATCGGTCCCTTTGCCGCCGGACAGCACGATCTCGTCGGGCCGTGGGTGGTCTATGGCGACGACGCCAAGGCCGTCGACCTCGCGACCGGGGTTCGCGGCGCCCTTTCGGATAGGAATGGGCTGATCGTCGCTCAAGGCTCCGACGTCGAAGCGGCGCTTCCGGGCGGAATTGCTCAGGCGGTCGCGG
>JAXDPR010000016.1:0-5273 GCA_034668265.1 Sphingomonadales bacterium | reverse complement strand
GGGCTCGAGCCCGGCATGGGAGAGCGCGTTGCGGGCGGCGTCGGTGGCGAGGGTGGCGGTGGTCTCCCCTTCGCCCGCGATGTAGCGGTTGCGGATTCCGGTGCGCTCGACGATCCACTCGTCGGTCGTGTCGACGGTCTTGGCCAGCTCCTCATTGGTGACGAGGCGCCTGGGAAGCGCGCTGCCGACTCCGGCCACGACCGAGCGCCTTTTGGAAATTGGGAGGCTCATTCCGCCGCCTCGCCGGCAAAGGCATGGGCGCGGAAATTGTCGAGATCGTCGCCGATCTTCCGGGTGATGTCGGCGCGGACCATGCTTGCGGCGACTCGAATGGCGTTGGCGACGCCCTTGCCGTTGGCACCGCCGTGGCTCTTCACGACGAGGCCGTTCAGGCCGAGGAAGACCGCGCCATTGTGATTGTTGGGATCGAGATGGACCTGGAGCAGGTTGAGCGCCGGGCGCGACAGCGCAAAGCCGGCCTTCGAGCGCAGCGAGCTGGTGAAGGCGCGGCGAAGCAGGTCGGTGACGAAGCGGGCGGTGCCCTCCGCAGTCTTGAGCGCGATATTCCCCGAGAAGCCGTCGGTGACGACGACATCGACGGCGCCGCGCGACAGCTGGTCGCCCTCGGTGAAGCCGTCGAATCGGAACGGCAGATAATCAGCCTCGCGCAGCAGCGCGGCGGCGTCCTTCAGTTCGTCGGTGCCCTTCAGTTCCTCGGTGCCGATGTTGAGCAGCTTCACTCGCGGCTCGGCGATCCCAAGCACGCAGCGGGCATAGGCCGCGCCCATAACCGCGAACTGGACAAGATTCTGGGCATCGCACTCGGTGTTGGCGCCGAGATCGAGCATCACGCAATCGGTGTCGCCCAGGGTCGGTAGGAGCGCGGCAAGCGCCGGCCGGTCGATCCCCGGCATCGTGCGCAGCGCGAGCTTGGCCATCGCCATCAGCGCGCCGGTGTTGCCGCCCGACAGCGCGGCATCGGCGAGATGCTCTTTGACGGCGTTGACCGCCATGCCCATCGAGGTCGTGCGCGCGCGCCGGATCGCCTGGCTCGGTTTCTCGCTGGCCGCGATCGACTCGGCCGAGTGAATCAGGACGCTATTCTCGGCGAGCGCGCGGTGCTTGCGGATCTGTGCTTCGACCTGGCGCTCGTCGCCGTAGAAGGTGAAGCGCAACTCCGGGTCGCCGCGAAGCGCCTTGGCCGCGCCGGCAATCATCGCCGCCGAGCCGGCGTCGCCCCCCATGGCGTCAATCGCAATGCGCGGGCCCCCGTTCATGGGGTTTGCGGTCTTAGGCCTCGGTCGAGACGACTTCGCGGCCGTTATAATGGCCGCACGCCGCGCACATGTTGTGCGGCAGCTTGAGTTCGCCGCAATTCGGGCATTCCTGGAACGGGGTCGCCTTCAGCGCATGATGGCTGCGGCGCATGTTCCGCTTGGACGGCGAAGTTTTTCTCTTAGGGACAGCCATTGCGGCACCTTTGAATCGTTCGGGACAACAATAAAAATTGCGACGATCTGCGCCTCATCTCAGCGGGCTTACCCCGCAGGCGGCGGCCGGATCGTCGCGAACCGCGGCCCCTATAGCCGAATAGGCCGCAGTTGCAAGCGCGAGCAACCGATGCGACGAAGGGGCGGGGAGGGCATTTGCATGACACCGGTTCCGGTCACGCTCATAACTGCAGTCGCGGCTGTCATGCTCAATTTCTGGCTCGGCTGGCGCATCGCCGCCTTGCGCGAGGAATATAAGGTCAGGGTTGGCGATGGCGGGCACGAGCTGCTGCTGAGGCGGATGCGCGCCCAGTCCAACTTCATCGAGCAGGCGCCGTTCGTGCTGATCCTCATCGGCGCCTTGGAGCTTTCCGGAAGCAACCGCTGGGCGCTTAGCGGCATCGCCGTGGTGTTCGTGGCCGCGCGCATCGCCCATGCGCTCGGGATGGACGGGAGCGAGCGTCAGCGCTGGCGGATGTACGGCATGATGGGCACCATGATCACCAACCTGGCGCTGGTGATCCTCGCCGTCCTGTGTGCCGCGAAACTGTGCCTAGGCCGCTAGAGCGGCATCGCTAACGAAGGGGTTGGTCGCGCGCTCGTGGCCGAAGGTCGACATCGGCCCGTGGCCGGGCACGAACGCCGTCTCGGCGCCCATCGGCCACAGCCGCGTCGTGATCGAGTTGATCAGCTGCTGCTGGTCACCGTGAGGGAAGTCCCAGCGCCCGACCGAGCCGCGGAACAGCACGTCGCCGACCAGAGCGAACTTCGAGGGCGGGTGGTGGAAGACAACGTGGCCGGGCGTGTGCCCCGGGCAGTGGCGGACGTCGAAGATGAGCTCGCCAACTTTTGCCTGATCGCCGTCGGCGAGCCACCGTGACGGCTCGAACGGCTTGCCCGTGATGCCGTACTTGACGCCGTCGTCGGCGAGGCGCTCGATCCAATAAATGTCCGCTTTGTGCGGGCCCTCGATGGGCACACCAAGCTCTTCGGCCAAAATCCCGGCGCTGCCGCAATGGTCGATGTGGCCGTGGGTCAGCAGGATCTTCTCGATCGTGACACCGGCCTGCGCGGCGGCCGCCTTGAGGCGTGGCAGGTCGCCGCCTGGGTCGACAAAGGCGCCCCGCATCGTCGCGGTGCACCACAGAAGGGTGCAATTTTGCTGCAGGGGCGTGACCGGGATGACCGCTGCGCGGAGGGGAGGCGCCGGCTCGGTCACTTGCCGGTGTCGACGTCCGACATGGCGGCAGGCTCGTTCTTCATCGAGGCGGCGACGGCTTCCGCCTGCCGTAGCACCCTAAGGACGTTGCCGCCCGCGAGCTTGGCGAGATTCGCGTCCGACCAGCCGCGGCGGATCAGCTCGGCGAATACAAAAGGATAGGCCTGCACGCCGGTCAGCCCGTCGGGCGTAAACGGAATGCCATCGAGGTCGGCGCCGACCCCGACATGGTCGTAGCCCGCGACCTTGGCAATATGTTCGATATGGTCGGCGACGTTGGTCACTGTCACCGCCGGGCGCGGGTGCGCCGCCTCCCACGTCTTGAGGCCGGCCTTGACCGCTGCCGAGTCCTCGCGGTGGATGGCCTTCAGCCGCGCTTCTTCGGCACTCTGCTCGGCGCCCCATTGCCACACCGCGTCGGACAGGAAACTGGGCACCCAATTGGCCATCACCACGCCGCCGTTGGCGGGGAGCAGCTGAAGAACGTCGTCGGGCACGTTGCGCGGATGGCCGCCAATCGCGCGCGCCGACGAATGGGAGAAGATTACCGGCGCGCGGCTGGCGGCAATTGCGTCCTTCATCGTCGCCGCCGAAACGTGGCTCAGATCGACCAGCATGCCGACGCGGTTCATCTCGTGGACCACGGTTACGCCAAACGGGCTGAGGCCGTCATATTTGGGATCATCGGTGGCGCTGTCGGCCCATTCGGTGGTCTGGTTGTGGGTCAGCGTCATGTAGCGCGCGCCGAGATTGTAAAATTGGCGAAGTGCGGCGAGTGAGCCGCCGATCTGCCGACCGCCCTCGATGCCAATCATCGAGGCGACCTTGCCGGACTTGTGGATGCGCACGACGTCGTCCGCCGTGTAGGCCTGCTCGAGATCATTGGGGTAAGCAGCGATCATCCGCTTGACGATGTCGATCTGCAGAAGCGTCTCGCGGATCGCGGCGTCGCCGGTGATCGTCGCGTCGATATAGACCGACCAGTACTGCCCGCCGACGCGGCCGGCGTGAAGCCGCGCCATGTCGGTCATCAGCGGGTGCCCGGGCCGCTGGTCGGTTCCTCTGGCCAGATCGTCGATGCTTCGCTTGTAATTTTCGGCGAGTTGCTCGGCGATGTCATTGTGCCCGTCGATCAGCGGCGTGCCTTTGAGGATGCGGTCGATCCGCGCCTTGACCCTGGGATCGATTTGCTGGGCGGAGGCTGGCGAGGCGATGAGCATGGCGGCAAGCAGGAGCGCGGCTTTGATTGTCATGACACGGGTTTAGGAACAGCGGTGACCTCACGCAATTCCGGCACTTGTCCTTTGTCGCCGCCCCGACGATGAAAGAGCCGATGAGCGACCTTGAAGAGACGATGCAGTTCGATCCCGAGGAAGGCATTGCCGACCTCGACGTCCACCTCGACCGGCTGACTGCATCCGCCGAGGCGCAAGGCTTTAAGTTCGACCGCCACGCCGCGCGCAACGAGCTTCAGGCGGCGACCTTCGGCAAGCGGCGGCGGGCGATCGCCAGGCTGGTGCTGTCCCCGACGGGGGCGATGGCGATTGAGGTGCGGCCAGCCTAGGCGGCTAACGGGAAGCGAAGAAGCCGGTCGGACACTGGAACGAGTGCCGCGGCCTTGGTGCCGACCTGGCCGATGATCTCCGGGTGATGCGCGTCTAGCCCGCCGGTCAGCGACCCGAAGGCGGGCATGATGAGCTTGGTCGGCGAGGCAACGAAGCAGCGCCGCGACACGCGTCGCCCGCGCAGACTGACGCGAAACTTGGGATGGAAATGGCCCGAGATTTCGGGCCGCGGCTCGCCGCGAACGGCCTCATGGCGGAGGATGATCCCTCCAAGCTCGACTTCATCGGCAATGGTCCCGCCGCAATGGTCGGCAAAGCCGGGATCATGGTTGCCGACGATCCACGTCCAGTCGAGGCGCGAGGTCAGCGAGGTCAAAAGCTCGCGCGCGCTCGGAGCGAGCCGGTCACAGCCGAAGCGGTCATGAAAGCTGTCGCCGAGGCAGTAGAGACGCGTTGCGCCGGTGCGTTCGACCTCGTCGCCGAGCGCGGTCAGGGTCGCATGCGAATCATAGGGCGGCAGGAACTGGCCGAACCGCGCGAACCAGCTCGCCTTTTCGAGGTGCAGGTCGGCGACCAGCAGAGCCTCGCGGGCAGGCCAGTACAGCGCGCCGTCGGCGCTTGCCGCGAACGTCTCGCCTGCGAACGAAAAGGGAACCATGAGCCAGCTGTAACGCTTGCCCGGTGGTCAATCTAGAGGGCTATTCGTAATCCCCGCCCGACGGGGTCGGACGCGGAGGGGCGGCGGCGGTCAGGCGCAGCGCTTCGGCGGCCTCGCTCAGCGACGCCAGCTCTTCGGTCTCGTCTTCCTCGTCGATCCGCACCTTCTGGAGGTTGCCGATGCAGGCCTCTTCCAGCTCGCGCGGCTTGACCGTGACTTCGGCAATCTCGCGCAGCGCGACGACCGGGTTCTTGTCGCGATCGCGGTCGATGGTGAGGTCCGCGCCACCCGAAATCTGGCGCGCGCGTTGGGCCGCGAACAGGACGAGATCGAACCTGTTC
>JAXDPR010000015.1:0-3733 GCA_034668265.1 Sphingomonadales bacterium | reverse complement strand
CGCTCTCGGTGATCGCGCCGACGCCCGAATGGAGCACGCGGACCTTGATCTCATCGGTCGACAAACGGTGAAGCGCATGGACGATCGCTTCGACCGAGCCCTGGACGTCGGCCTTGACGACCAACGGCAGCTCCTTGGTGGTCGAGGCATGGTTGGCGAACATGTTCTCGAGAGTCACCGGCGCGGAAGTCGTCCGCTTCCGGTCGAGCACGCTCTGACGATAGCTGGCCACCTCACGGGCACGCGCTTCGTTCTCTACCACCGTGAAGGGATCGCCGGCGGACGGGACTGCGGAAAGGCCGAGCACTTCGACCGGGACCGACGGGCCTGCTTCCTTCACCTGGCGGCCGTGATCGTCGATCAACGCGCGGACCTTGCCGGATGAAGCGCCCGCGACGAACACGTCGCCGACGCGCAGGGTGCCGCGCTCGACGAGCACGGTTGCGAGCGGGCCTCGGCCCTTGTCGAGCTTGGCTTCGATGACCGTGCCTTCGGCGGCGCGATCGGGATTGGCCTTGAGTTCGAGGATCTCGGCCTGGAGCTGGATCGCTTCCAGGAGCTTGTCGAGATTGGTCTTCTTGGTCGCCGAAACTTCCACGTCCTGGACGTCGCCGCCCATGTCTTCGACGACGATCTCGTGCTGCAGTAGCTCCTCGCGGACCTTCTGCGGCTTGGCCTCGGGCTTGTCGATCTTGTTGATCGCAACGATCATCGGAACGCCGGCAGCCTTGGTATGGTTGATCGCCTCGATCGTCTGCGGGCGGAGGCCGTCGTCGGCCGCAACGACCAGGATGACGATGTCGGTGACGTTGGCGCCGCGAGCGCGCATCTCGCTGAACGCCTCGTGGCCGGGCGTGTCGAGGAAAGTGACCTTCGACTTGTCCGGCAAAGTCACCTGATAGGCGCCGATATGCTGCGTGATGCCGCCGGCTTCGTGCGCGACGACGTCGGCACCGCGAATGGCATCGAGCAGCGAGGTCTTGCCGTGGTCGACGTGGCCCATGATCGTGACCACCGGCGGGCGCGGCTGCAGTGTCTCGGGCGCATCGACGTCCTCGGAGCTATCGATGTCGACGTCGGCTTCGCTGACGCGCTTGATGCGGTGGCCGAATTCACTGATCAGCAGCTCGGCGGTGTCCTGGTCGATGGTCTCGGTGATCGTGACGGGCGTTCCCATCTTGAACAGAGCCTTGACCAGGTCGGCGCCGCGCTCGCCCATGCGCTTGGCGAGCTCCTGGACGGTGATCGCCTCGGGGACATCGACGTCGCGGACCTGCTTGGCCGAGGGGCCGACCTCCATATGGTGGCGCTTTTCCTTCTCGCGTGCGCGGCGCAGCGCGGCGAGCGAACGGGCGCGGCTGTCGTCCTCGTCGGAGAGGGCGCGAGTGACGGTGAGCTTGCCGCGCTGGCGATGGTCGTCGCCCCGGCCGCGGCTCGGGCGCGCGGGTTCGGGCCGACGCGGAGCCGGCGCCTGGCCGCCGGGGCGGCGGGCGGTGCGCTCTACCTCATCGTCGAGGGCAGGCGCGACGACCTCGGGCTCGGCAGGAGCCTCGGCAGCGCGGCGGGCTTCTTCCTCGGCGCGGACGCGGGCTTCCTCGGCCGCCTGCTCCTCGGCTTTGCGGTTTTCCTCGGCACGGCGGCGCTCATCCTCGCTTTGCGCACTGCGGACGCGCTCCTCGCGGCGGCGGGCTTCCTCGGAGGAGGTGAGCCGCGCTTCTTCGGCTTCGCGCAGCAGCTTCGTCTGAAGCTCCTTGCGGCTGGTGATGTCGTCCTGCGGCGAAGGCTTGCGCGCAGCCGGCGCGGGAGCCGCAGGCTTGGGCGCAGGCTTCGGAGCCTCGGCGACCGGCGCGGGCTCTGGCGTCTGCGGCGCCGGAGCCTCACCCGGGCGGCCGAGGATGCGACGCTTCTTGACCTCGACGACGACCGTGTTGGAGCGGCCGTGACTGAAGCTCTGCTTGACCTTGCCGGTCTCGACCGTGCGCTTGAGGCCCAGCGGGGGCCGGGTGCCAAGCTTCGGTTTTTCGGTCTGGTCTGCCATTCTATTCCTTCGTCTCTTCTTCTTCAGCCGAAACGGTCCCCAAGGCGGGTTCGCCGCCTTCAAGACCTCGATCGGGGCCATTAAATGCCCGCCACCTCGCAAGCGCGTGCCGGACGCGCGAAGCGGCAGCGGGATCGGTCAGGGCGACGTGTACCACATTCTCGCGCCCCAGTGCCATGGACAAGATAGTGCGCTCCAAGGGGAATATCATCCCCCGGTCATCGCCTCCGCCCACTCTCCACGCCTGGTCGAGCTTGCGGTTCCCGTCCTCGCCGGCGTCGGAGGCGTGGATGAGAAGTGCGACCTTGCCCGAGCGGGCCGCGTTCTCGATCTTGTCGAACCCGTTGACGAGATTGCCCGCGCGGGCCTCCATGCCGAGGCGGTCGAGCGCGGTTTGCCTCAAGGCCTGTTCGACCCTTGCTCCGAGATCGGCGGGGACGGCGACCTCGTTGGTCTTGAACGCGCGCTGCAGCGCGGCCCTTAGCCTGCCCTTGGAGTTGGCGGCATCGAGCTCGGCTCGCGTGACCCCGATCCAGGAGCCGCGGCCCGGGGCGCGGGCGCGGACGTCGGGCGCGACCGACCCGTCGGGTCCGAGCGCCAGCCGGATCAATTCGTCGCGCGAACCCTTGCGGCGGGTCAGCACGCAGGTGCGTTCCGGCTCATTCGGACTGTGCCCCGGCGAAGGCCGGGGCCCAGGAGCTTGCTTTTTGGACTGGCCCCCGGCCTTCGCCGGGGAACGGGCTACCGCCGGCGCGTCATTCTGAGGATTCCGCATCGGCGGCCTCCCCGGTTTGGGCACTTTCAGCCGGTGCTTCGTCGTCAAACCAGTGAGCGCGAGCGGCCATGATGATCTCATTGCCCTGCTCGTCGCTGAGACCAAAATCGGTGAGGATTCCGCCCTTGTCCTCGGGCCGGTTGCTCGGCTCGCGTTGGCGCCGCTGCTCGGGCCGCTTCTTCTGTACCAACTCGTCAGTGGCAAGGTCGGCAAGGTCGTCGAGCGTCTTGATGCCTGCCTTGCCGAGCGTGACGAGCATCGCCTCGGTCAAATGCGGATTTTGGGCGTGGTCGTCGGAGACGCCGAGCGCGCGGCGCTCTTCGCGAGAGGCGGCTTCGCGGCGCTCGAGCGCCTCGGCGGCGCGGTTCTGCAGCTCCGACGCGATATCGTCATCGAGGCCCTCGATCGACGCGATTTCGTCGACGGACACGTAGGCGACTTCCTCGAGGCTGGTGAAGCCTTCGGCGACGAGAAGCTGCGATAGGGTCTCGTCGACGTCGAGCTCGGTCTGGAACAGGGTCGAGCGCTCGACAAACTCGCGCTGGCGCTTCTCGCTTGCATCGGCCTCGGTCAGGATGTCGATCTGCGAGACCGTCAGTTGCGAGGCGAGGCGCACGTTCTGGCCGCGGCGGCCGATCGCGAGGCTGAGCTGGTCATCCGGGACCACCACCTCGATCCGGCTCTCCTCCTCGTCGATGACGACGCGGCTGACGGTGGCCGGCTGGAGCGCGTTGACGACGAAGGTCGCCAAGTCCTGGGACCAGGGGATGATGTCGATCTTTTCGCCCTGGAGCTCCTGGACGACGGCCTGGACGCGGCTGCCCTTCATGCCGACGCAGGCGCCGACCGGGTCGATCGAGCTGTCGTGGCTGATCACGCCAATTTTCGCGCGCGAACCAGGATCACGAGCAGCCGCCTTG
>JAXDPR010000014.1:0-6835 GCA_034668265.1 Sphingomonadales bacterium | reverse complement strand
TTGCCCGCTGGCTGTTCAACGGCCGTCCGCCCAAGACTCTGGGCGCGAAGCCCGAGCAGAAGGTCAATTTGCCGAGCCCGGTGCCGCTCTACATCACGTATCTGACCGCGGTGCCGAGCGGCTCATCGATCGTCTATTTCGATGATTTCTACGGCAAGGATCGGGCCCAGGCGCGGCGGTTCGCGGCGCTCTAGCCGGCGGTGCGCTTCTGCTGGTCCATGTACGACGGCCGCGGCATCGTCGCCGGGTTGGGCTTTTCCTTTTGCGGCGCCAGTCGTGTCAGGTCGAACTGCCCATCGAACTGAACTCCGAACTTGCCCGCCTGCGCCCAGCGGACGATGCCGCGGACCGGTCCTACGCCGACGATGTCGATTGCCAGCTCGGTCCCCGGGGCGACCGGGGCCGGGCATTCGGCCTGCGCGCCCATCGACGAGATGTTGCGCAGTCTTAGCTCGACCGGGCCGCCGTCGATCACAGCGATCGCACGACGCATGAGGCGGTGACGCGGCTCGCGAATGCAGGCGAAACCGTCGGCCTCGATGGTCGAGTTATTGGCGATCAGACGCGCCGCTGCCGCCGGGGTTGGCTGGCCGAAGATATAACCCTGAACCATGCTCACGCCGAGCTCGCGGATAAGCTGAAGGTCGTCGTGGGTTTCCACGCCCTCCGCACAGGTGTCCATGTCCAGCGTCTCGGCGAGCGTGACGATGGCGCGGATGATCGCCGCGTTGCGGTTCGTCGCCGACGCGGCGCCGCGGACAAAGCTCTGGTCGATCTTGATCTTGTCGAACGGCGCTTTCTTCAAATAGCCGAGCGAGCTGTAGCCGGTGCCAAAGTCATCGAGGGCAAGACGCACGCCAAGAGCCTTCAGCCTGGCGAAGGTATCGTCGGTCGAATCGCCCTCCGCCAGGAACACGCCTTCGGTGATCTCGAGCTCGAGCCGCTCGGCGCGGACGCCCGTTTCGCGCAGGTGGATCGCGACCATGTCGGCCACCTTCGGGTCGTTGAACTGGAGCGGCGACAGGTTGACGGCCACGCGCACGTGGTCGGGCCAGTTGGTCGCCTCTTCGAGGGCAGTGCGGAGCACCCATTCCCCAATCTTGCCGATGAGTCCCGCTTCTTCTGCCAGCGGAACGAATTTCGATGGCGAGATCGCGCCGCGCGTCGGGTGCTGCCAGCGGACGAGCGCTTCGAAGCCCGAAACCTCCTCACCGGCGGTGCGGACGACCGGCTGGTAATGCACGGCGAGCTCGCCGCGTTCGATCGCCTGCCGAAGGTCGTTCTCGAGCAGCTGGCGTTCAGCGGCTTCGCTGTGCATCGAAGGCTCGTACAGGCAATGTTTGCCGCGGCCGGCCGCCTTTGCCGCATAGAGCGCGAGATCGGAGTCGCGGACCAGTGCGTCGGCGCTTGCGCGGCCCGGGTCGCCGATCGCGATCCCCACCGACGCACCGATGGTGACCTTGTAGCCCTCGATCACGTAAGGCCGCGAGACCTGCTCAATCAGTGTCCGGGCGAGCGATTCGAGAAGACCGATGTCGGCGCCACCGGGCAGGACCGCCTGGAACTCGTCGCCGCCCAACCGGCCGACCTGGCCATGGTTGCCCATCACCGACGTCAGCCGCTCGGCTACCTGGCGAAGCAGCGCGTCGCCGATCGGGTGGCCGAGCGTGTCGTTGACGTTCTTGAAGCGATCGAGGTCGATCATGAACAACGCGCAGCCCTTCTTGCGGTGAGCGGCGTTGCGCAGCGCTTCCTCCAGCGTCTGCCGCATCATCGCGCGGTTTGGCAGGCTCGTCAGCGAATCGAACCGGGCGAGGCGCGAGATCTCGCGCTCTGAGCGGCGTTGCTCGGTGAGGTCGGTGCCGATCCCGCGGAAACCGAGGAAGCGCCCGCGCTCGTCGAAAATGGGATTGCCCGACAGCGACCAGTGAACGTCCTGCTCGCTCGCCGGCCGCACGACCACGTCTGAAAAGGGGAAGCGGGCGGACAGATGAAATCCCAGGGTCTTGCCCTCTTCGGTCGACTCCGGCGCATGATCGACGGACAGGAGGTCGGTGAACTGCCGGCCGAGCAGCGCCCCGGGCTCGCACTGGAAATCATCCGCCAGCTGGCGAGACACATAGGATAGGGTGCCGAGCGAGTCCGTCTCCCAGAACCAGCCGCGCCCGCTATTCTCGAATTCGTCGACGAAATTGAGCGCTTTCTTCGCCTGCCACTCGAGCGCCAGGCGCGTGCGGCCGGCGAACAGCGTCTTTTGGGTAATGAGGATGCTGTAGACGACCATCAGCAACGCCAGCACATCGATGGCAAAAGTGACCTCGCCATTGTTCGAATAGAGCGCGGTCGCGATGAACGCGATCAGCGCGTTTACCACCGCGAGCGGCGGCGACGGGACCGAAACGATCGAGCGCAGGAAAAAGCCGGACGCCATGGCGACCGTGACGAACGATGCGCCGGCGAGCTGGGCCGAGTCCGCGGCGGCGCTGCCTAGCGCCCAAAGAATGCCGGTGCCGGCGAGATAGCCGCACATGATCCGGACCACATTGTGCGGCGCTATTTCCAGCTTGCGCCAATAGATGGCGATCAGGCCAGCCGCCGCATCCACCGCAATCGCCGCGGCAAGCGGCAAGGTGACGCCCGCCGCAGCCTTCCAGCTGAACTGCGGGGCCCGGTCGATTAACAGGCTTAGCACCAAGGCGACGTGCCCGGTCAGCAGCAGCCAGGGGGCGAATACCCAGGCGCCGAGGCGGCGCTCGGCGAGGGCCAAATCGGTGCTTTCGGAATGATCGCGAACGTCGAAGAACAGCACGTCCTGCACGGACGCACGCGCGGGCGGGTGAACTTCAACCGTTTTGCGGAACAGATTCCGGCGCATCTACGCTCCACCTGGACGCCACTGGGCTAAGCCCAACGGGCCAAAGGCGCGTTTTAACCTCCGGAGTTAACCGCCACGCGAAGAAACAGGGTTACCGCTTCCTTAGGCTTCCTCAGGCAGGAAATCGGCAACCGACAGATAGCGTTCGCCGGTATCGTAATTGAAGCCGAGGACGCGCGCATTTTCGCCCAGTTCCGGCAGCTTCTGTGCGATCGCCGCCAGTGTCGCGCCCGAAGAGATTCCAACCAGCATGCCCTCCTCGCGAGCCGCTCGGCGCGCCATCTCCTTGGCGTCGCCCGGATCGACCTGGATCACGCCGTCGAGCAGGCTGGTGTCCATGATCGCTGGGATGAAACCGGCACCGATCCCCTGGATCGGGTGAGGACCGGGCTGGCCGCCGGAGAGTACCGCCGACAAAGTCGGTTCGACCGCGAACACCTTTAGCCCCGGCCACGCGGGCTTGAGCACCTCGGCGCAGGCGGTGATGTGGCCGCCGGTGCCGACGCCGGTGATGAGCGCGTCGGGCGGATTGTCGCCGAAGTCGCGCAGGATCTCCTGAGCCGTGGTGCGGCGATGGACCTCGACGTTGGCCGGGTTCTCGAACTGCTGCGGCATCCAGGAGCCGGGAGTGGCGGCGATGATTTCCTCGGCCCGGGCGATGGCGCCCTTCATGCCTTTTTCGCGCGGTGTCAGATCAAATGTCGCACCATAAGCGAGCATCAGGCGGCGGCGCTCGATACTCATGCTGTCCGGCATGACGAGGATCAGCTTGTAGCCCTTGACCGCCGCGACCATCGCAAGGCCGATACCCGTGTTGCCCGAGGTCGGCTCGACGATGATACCGCCGGGCTTGAGTTTGCCGGAACGCTCGGCGTCCTCGACCATCGAAAGGGCGATGCGGTCCTTGATCGAGGCGCCGGGGTTGGCGCGCTCCTGCTTGATCCAGACTTCCGCATTGGGGCCGAACAGGCGGTTGATACGCACATGCGGCGTGTTGCCGATCGTCTCGAGGATATTCGCGGCCTTCACCCTGGTTCTCCTCTTTCTTGTGCGGTGCGCAAATCGGGTGCCTCAAAACTTTTTGCAAGCCGCAGCTCGGGAAACCACCACGACCAGAGCACGACCACGAATATTGCACCGACGCCGCCTGCGATGACCGACGCTACCGGCCCGATCAATGCGCCGATGAAGCCCGATTCCGCTTCGCCGAGCTCATTCGACGCCGAGATGAAGAGCGACGAAACCGCGCCGACGCGCCCGCGCATATGGTCGGGCGTGTACAGCTGAATGAGCGACTGGCGGACATAGACCGAGAACATGTCGGCCGCGCCGAGGATTGTGAGACAGGCGAGCGACAGCGGCATCGAGCGCGAGAAGCCGAAGAGGATGGTCGCCCCGCCGAAAGCGGCCACAGCCGCGAGCATCTTTGCGCCGACATTGTGCTTGAGGGGCCGGACCGAGAAGAACAGCGCGGTCAGGGTCGCGCCGACCGCCGGAGCGGCGCGCAGGTGGCCGAGACCCTCGGGGCCGGCGTGGAGCACGTCGCGCGCGAACACCGGCAGCATCGCCGTCGCTCCGCCGAGGAGGACCGCGAACAGGTCGAGGCTGATCGCGCCGAGCACCAGCTTGTTGCGGCGGACGTAATGGAGCCCTTCGACCATTTGCGCCCACGGGTTCGGCCCCTGGGCGATGGGCGTCCGTTGGACCGGCCCGATTGCGAACAGCCCGATGAGGGCGACCGCGAACAGCACAGCGCTTCCGGCGTAAGGCGCAAAAGGCGCGTAAGCATAAAGGTAGCCGCCGAGCGCCGGGCCGAGGATCGCGCCGCTCTGCCAGGCGATCGACGACAGAGCGATGGCGCGGGGCAGGATCTTGCGTGGGACCAGGTTCGGCGCAAGCGCACCGAGCGCCGGGCCGGCGAAAGCTCGGGCGACGCCGAGCAGCGCCGCGACTGCGTAGAGGATCGGCAGGGTGGTGCTGTGCCTCCACGCGAACCAGGCGAGGGCGGCGGCGCAGCCGAGCTCAAGAGCGACAGAAGCGCGGGCGATCCAGCGGCGGTCGACGCGGTCGGCGGCCCAGCCAGTGACGAGGGTGAGCGCGAACAACGGTACGAACTGGACGAGGCCGATGACCCCCAGCCGTAGCGCCGCTTCCTTCACGCCCATCGTATGCCGGGCGATGTCGTAGACTTGCCAGCCGATGACGATGACCATGGCCATCTGCGCGATGGTCGAGCTCAGGCGCGCGACCCAGAAATAACGAAAGGCGGGGATGCGCAGCGGTTCGGGAAGGAAGCTCACCCGCGGCGCCTAGCTGCGGCGATAGTGTGCGGCAACTGCTAAGGCACTAGGAGAACAGAACGGGATCAGTTAGGCATTGCAAATGGCCAAACCCAAATCGCGTTACACATGCCAGGCATGCGGGTCGGTGTCGCACCGTTGGCAAGGCCAGTGCCCCGACTGCGCCGAGTGGAACACGCTCGTGCAGGAGAGCGCCGAGGTGTCGAGCATCTTCGCCGTCAAGCATAATCTCCAGGGCGGCGGGCGGGTGATCCCGCTGATCGGGCTGGAGACGCCCGCAGCACTTCCGGAGCGTCTGCCAAGCGGGCTCGCCGAGTTCGACCGTGCGATTGGCGGCGGGATCGTGCGGGGTTCGGCGATCCTGGTCGGGGGCGATCCCGGCATCGGCAAGTCGACTTTACTGCTCCAGGTCGCTGCGCGGCTGGCGGCGGATGGCAACAAGATCGTCTATGTCTCGGGCGAGGAATCGGCCGAGCAGGTGCGGCTGCGCGCGGTCCGCTTGGGCTTAGGCAGAGCGCCGGTGCGGCTAGCGGCGGCGACCTCGGTGCGGGACATATTGACGACGATGGGCGACGGCGAACCTCCGGCGCTGCTGGTGATCGATTCGATCCAGACGATGCACAGCGACCTGATCGAAGGCGCGCCCGGAACGGTCAGCCAGGTCCGCGCCTCGGCGCAGGAACTCGTCCGCTTCGCCAAGGAGCACGGAACCGCCGTCGTGCTCGTCGGCCATGTCACGAAGGACGGCACCATCGCCGGGCCGCGCGTGCTCGAGCATATGGTCGACACGGTGCTGAGCTTCGAGGGCGAGCGCAGCCACCAATACCGAATCCTCCGCGCGATGAAGAATCGCTTCGGCGGCACCGACGAGATCGGCGTGTTCGCGATGGAAGGGGCGGGGCTGACCGAGGTGCCCAATCCCTCGGCCTTGTTCCTGACCCACCGCGGCGAGCCGGTCAGCGGGACGAGCGTCTTCCCTGCGATCGAGGGCTCGCGGCCGGTGCTGGTCGAGATCCAGGCGCTGACCGTCCGGCTGGCGAGCGGGGCGACGCCGCGGCGTGCGGCGGTCGGCTGGGACAGCGGGCGGCTGGCGATGATCCTCGCCGTGCTCGAAGCGCGCTGCGGGATGAGCTTCGCGACGGCGGAGGTCTATCTCAACGTCGCCGGCGGCTATCGGCTGAGCGATCCCGGCGCGGATCTCGCAGTGGCGGCGGCATTGGTTTCGGCAATGTCGGAGCGACCCGTGCCGAGCGAATGCGTGGTCTTGGGCGAGATCGCGCTGTCAGGCGAGATTCGCCCGATCGCGCATGCGGGGCTTCGGCTGAAGGAATCGGCGAAGCTGGGATTTGAAAGCGGCTGGGTGCCGAAGGGCGTTAAGGGCGGGGAGGGGCTGCGGCTCGCCGAATTCGCCAACCTGCGGCAGCTGGTGGATCAGGTGCTGGGGCGGTGATTCGCGACGCGCGGCCCCCTGACTATCCCACCGTCGCCGAATTGATGCGTGCTTTCATCCGCTGGCACTACGACCGCCACGCTTCGGATCGCGCGATGATCGACAGTTATTTCGACGAGGATGCCTTTGAAGCGGAGTTGGCATCGCTCCCCGGCTATTATGGTCCGCCCGAAGGTGCGTTGCTCGTTGCGGAGCACGGCGGCCGAGTGG
>JAXDPR010000013.1:0-7305 GCA_034668265.1 Sphingomonadales bacterium | reverse complement strand
GTGGGGCCTGGTTTGTACCGGTGCTGGTCATTGCTGGCCTCGCTCTTCGAGGCGGAAACGGGCGATATCCTTGAGGTCCTCGGGGATGCGCGGATCCTTGAGGAGGAGATCGGGGTTCCAGATCTGGAAGGTCTCGCCGGTGCCGAGAAACAGCGCGATCTCGCCGATCTGGCCCTTGCGGCGCATCATCGGGGGCATGAGGATGCGGCCGGAGCTGTCGTAGGGAACTTCCTCGGTGGCAGCGAAGGCCATGAGGTTGCGTTGCTGATATTCGAGCTCGGCGTCGGGGCTGGTCTCCCCCTTCTCGAGCAGCCGCTCGAGCTTCGCGTGCTTCAGCGCAGCATAAGCCGGGTCGTAGGCGCTCAGGCAGGCAAACGCCTCGTGCTTGGCGAGGACGATGGTGCGGGCGTCGCCGCGACGCTCGATCACGCCGCGCAGGAATGCAGGAATGGACACTCGGCCCTTCGCATCGACCGCGTTCAAAGCGCTGCCCTGAAACAGATGTTCTAGCGCCACGCCAAACCACTCCCCGTTCGGAGCGCGCGGGCGAGGGTTTGCGGATGCGCGCCATCGCGCGCGCCGCATTCAAATTCGAATCAAAGGGTTAGCCCCCGCGCTCCAGAGATGTTGGTAACTCAACGGCTTGCGGGATTCAATGGGTTTTCGTGGGAATTGATGGGATTTGATGGATAAAGGCGGTTTTCTGCGGATTTCGGGTGGCCTCTAATGCCTTTGTTCGACCCCTGTTCTTGGTCGATAACCCTGTGGATAAGTCTGTGAGTCGCGAATCACTGTCGTTCGAGCCTGGCAAGCTCTTCAAGCAGGCCATCAAGGTTATGCCCGGCCGCAGGCTCGAGTCGCTCGACGTTCAGGAGGTCGGCGTCGGCGACGACGATTGCCGCGCCCTTTCCAATCCGGCAGTCGGCGACCAGGCCGCCGCCGCTGATCGCACAGCGGCCGCCCAGGACACCCGGGGAAACGGCGAGGACATCGAAGCCGCCGAGCTTTCGCCCGACTACCCCGCGCTGGTCCGGGGCGTCGAGGCGAAGGCCCCAGTGCGTCAGCAGGCCAGTGTCGGCAAACGTCGGGGCCGGCCGCAGCACGTCGCCAAGCGGGCGCTTGCTGGGCCATTCGAGCAATGGGTCGGCAAGCAACAGCACCCTGCCGCCGGCCCGCACCCAATCGTCGAGCGCGACGAGGTTCTCGGGCGGCTGCGCGCGAGGTTGCGCCATCAGGAGCAGCCTGCCCCTGGCGAGCTCAGCAGCAGATGTGGCGCTGATCGGAACCACCCGATATCGTGTCTCGAGCTTCTTGAGCGCGGGCGAGCCGCTCCCTTTAAGCGAGAAGTCTTCGGCGAACACCAGCGGAAGGCTGGTCAGCAAAAGCAGCGTCGGACGGTCCGACGCGGGCCGCGGTCCCAATGATCCGCCGCGGCTGCGAGCAAACGCAAATGCCGCCCCCGCCAGGGCCAGGACGATGAGAGTCACAAGCGCGTGCCGGCGCGCCCCGCTCATTTCTTCCGGGCTGCGGTGTTGTTGCCGGCTCCCGATGCGCCGGGCGCGACGCCAAGCTCGGCCAGGGGCTCGCTCGGCTCGTTGGCGGCCGCCTGCTGGGCTGCATTGCTAGTGTCGTCACGGCTCGATCGACTGATGATCGAGCCCAAGAGGACGAGGAGGAAGGCAAAGGCGAGCCCGGTCAGGCCGATGCGAACGCGCTGCGCGCTACTACCCACTTGATACGGCATCGCTGTCGACGAAGCTATGTCCCATATCGACAAGATGCAAGGAGATGGCCTTGACGGTTGTTGCCAAGACGTCGAAGTGCGCGGCTTATGACTCGCAAAACTCTGCTCATCACGCTTGCTGCGGCCGCTGCGCTAGCCGGCTGCAACAATAAAGGCCATACGATCACCGCCGACCCTACCGGCGACAATATCGCCGCCGACGCGCCCGTCGCGCTGCCGCCGTCCATCACCTCCAGCAAGTCGTACCGCTGCAAGGACAACCACGTCGTCTACGTCGACTGGATGTCGGACGGCACGGCGCGCGTGAAGAAAACCCGCGAGGAACTCGGCGGCACTCCGGTCACGCCGGGCACCGACCTCAAGGGCGACCCCAACGCCACGGCGATCACCTACGACGGGCAAAGCTGCAACAGCTAGCTCGCGAAATTACCGCACACACCGACCCCCGTGGCGCGCCAAGCGCCGCGGGGGTTTTCACGTCGGTTTGAGCGCCCTAGGGGCCGCGCATGCACGTCCTCGAAGCTTCCCGCATTACGCCCGACATCGTCGCCGGGCACGGGCTGTCGCCCGATGAGTACGACCGCATCCTCAAAGCGCTCGGCCGCGAGCCGAACCTGCTCGAGCTCGGCATCTTCTCGGTCATGTGGTCGGAGCATTGCAGCTACAAGAGCTCGCGCATCCACCTGAAGAAGTTGCCGACCGAGGCCCCGTGGGTGATTTGCGGCCCGGGCGAAAATGCGGGCGTGATCGACATCGGCGACGGCGACGCGGCGATCTTCAAGATGGAGAGCCACAACCACCCGTCCTACATCGAGCCGTACCAAGGGGCGGCGACGGGGGTCGGCGGCATCCTGCGCGACGTCTTCACCATGGGCGCGCGGCCGATCGCGAACCTGAACGCGCTGCGCTTCGGCCGGCCCGATCACCCGAAGACGCGCCACCTCGTCGCGGGCGTCGTCGCGGGCATCGGCGGCTACGGCAATTGCGTCGGCGTCCCGACTGTCGGCGGAGAGGTCAATTTCGATGCGGCCTATGACGGCAACATCCTGGTCAACGCGATGACCGTCGGGATCGCGAGGACCGACAAGATCTTCTACTCGGCCGCGAGCGGCATCGGGAATCCGATCGTCTATGTCGGGTCCAAGACCGGGCGCGACGGCATTCACGGCGCGACCATGGCATCGGCCGACTTCGGCGAGGACAGTGAAGAGAAGCGCCCGACCGTGCAGGTCGGCGACCCCTTCACCGAGAAGCTGCTGATCGAGGCGTGTCTGGAGCTGATGGCGACCGACGCGATCGTCGCGATCCAGGACATGGGCGCGGCGGGTCTGACCAGCTCGTCCGTCGAGATGGCGTCGAAGGGCGGCGCCGGCATACGGCTCGACATGAATCAGGTCCCATGCCGTGAGACCGGCATGACGCCCTACGAGATGATGCTCTCCGAGAGCCAGGAGCGAATGCTGATGGTGCTGAAGCCCGGCCGCGAGGGCGAGGCCGAGGCGATCTTCCGCAAGTGGGAACTGGATTTCGCGGTCATCGGCGAAGTCACCGATACCGGGCACATGGTGCTCGAGTTCAATGGCGAGGTGGTTTGTGACATCCCGCTCGATCCGCTGGCCGACGAGGCGCCGCTGTACGAGCGGCCTTACGCCGTCCCTAAGGCGCCCGAGCTGCTGACCGACATTCCGGAATCGACCGACATTGCGGCCGATTTGCTCAAGTTGATGGGGTCGCCAAACCTCGCGTCGCGCCGCTGGATCTATCAGCAATATGACCAGTCGGTCGGCGGCGATACCGTCCAGCGTCCCGGCGGCGACGCGGCCGTGGTGCGCGTCCACGGCTCGAAAAAAGCGCTGGCGATCACCACCGATTGCACGCCGCGCTATTGCTACGCCGATCCGCACGAAGGCGGGAAGCAGGCGGTTGCCGAGGCGTACCGCAACCTCTGCGCGGTCGGGGCGAGGCCGCTGGCGATCACCAACTGCCTCAACTTCGGCAACCCGCAGCGACCCGAAATCATGGGCCAGTTCGTCGGTTGTGTCGAAGGCATGGCCGAGGCCTGCCGGGCACTCGACTTCCCGGTCGTGAGCGGCAACGTGTCGCTCTACAACGAGACCAAGAATGAGGATGGGACGAGCGTCGCGATCCTGCCTACGCCGGCAATCGGCGGCGTCGGCCTGCTCGACGATTGGGAGAAGAGCGCGACGATTGCATTCAAAACGGAGGGCGAAGCACTCTGGCTCATCGGCGGAGAATGCACCCATCTTGGACAATCGACATGGCTCGAGGCGTGCCGAGGCCGCCGCGAAGGTCCGCCACCTTATGTGGACCTCGAGGGTGAGCGCAAAGTCGGCCAGTTCATCCGCCAGTTGATCAACGAAGGATTGGTTACAGCAGTGCACGACGTTTCGGATGGCGGCGTATTGGCGGCCATAGCCGAGATGGCGCTTGCCGGCGGAATGGGAGTCGATGTCCAACCCGAATGGATAACGAAGCAACTCGGACCCCAGCTAGTCGAAGGATTGTTGGGGCCAACGCTGGCGCGGCTAATCCCAAACATGTTTGGCGAGGATCAGGGGCGCTATCTTGTGACCAGCAGTCACGCTGAAGATTATCGAGCTCTTGAGGCCGCGCTGAATGCGGGCATCCCCTGTCGATATTTGGGACGCGTTGGCGGAGACAGCATCTCCGTTGGCGACATGCCGGGCACAAGCGGTAATTTCGCTGATGTGCCACTCGCCGACCTCCGCGCCGCGCATGAGGGCTTCTTTCCCAAGCTGATGGGCAGCGGGCTGACGCCGGAATTCTGATGACGTCCGGCTATTCCGGGACGCCGCTTGCGAAGAAGCTGTCGCTCGAGGACGGCATGCGGGTCTGGTGGGACGGAATGCCCGACAGTGTCCGCAAGGAGATCGCGGCTGAAGGGTTGCAGTTCCAGCTCCTCAAAGCGCCCCAAGCGCCGATCGACGCGGCGCACATCTTCGTCACGGAGCGCGCCGACCTCGATGCCAAGCTTCAAGCGCTCCTGCCGCTGCTCGACCGCGCCGGCTTCATCTGGGTGAGCTGGTCCAAAAAAGCGTCGAAGATTCCGACCGACATCACCGAGGACGTAATCCGCGACGTCTGCCTGCCGATGGGGCTGGTCGACGTGAAGGTCTGCGCGGTGAATGAAACCTGGTCGGGCCTGAAACTAACGAAGCGCAAGGCGTTCCGCTGAGTCGCTAGATGCGGCCGAAGCTCTGGTTGCTCGCCTTGCGACCGAAGCCGGTCGGGGTGGCGCGCTGGACGAGCGGATTGGTCGCCTTTTCGAACAACTGGACCGTCTCGTCGAACAGCTTCCGCAGCTCGACGACTTGGGGCACGAGCTCATCCGGGAAGCGATGGGTCTCGACGCACAGCCGCGCGGTCGACTCGATCAGCTCGGCGAGCTTCGCCACAGGCTCGGCGCCAAGCTGGCGCGCTTCGCCCTTGAGCGTGTGCGCGGGGAGCACGAGCGCGGTCGTGTTCTGCTCGTGCATGGCCTGCTCGATCTGGGCGATCGACTTGACGCCGTCTTCCTTGAAATAGCTCAGGATCCGGATGAAGGCGGGACCAAGCTCGGTCCGGCTCTTCTCGAAGTGAACCCAGTCGACGACCTCCCGAGCCTCATCGGCCAACGTTCATGCTCCTCAAGCGCCGGACCCTTGCCGGCAGTGAACCCCGCCTATCCGGATAAGGGGAAAAGGGTAAATTTTGCCTTAGCGGCACCTATCGACGCCCGCGGTCGAACGGGTTGGATCGGCCGCGGAAGTCGAGCCGGATCGGCACCGGCCCGAGATGCAGGTCTCGGCGCATCGCGTTCAGCAGATAGCGCCGGTAGCTCTCGGGAATCTCGTCGGTGCGGTTTCCGAACACGACGAAGGTCGGCGGCCGGCTCTTCACTTGCGTAATGTAGCGGAGCTTGATCCGCTGGCCCTTCGGCGCGGGCGGAGGATTGGCCTCAATCGCGCTCTCGAACCAGCGGTTGAGCTCACCCGTGGACACGCGGCGGCTCCACGCCTCGCGCAGATCGAACGCGACCTTGAGGATCGTATCGGTTCCCTTGCCAGTCTTTCCGGAGACCGTGAGCAGCGGCACGTCGCGAAGCTGCGCCAGGCCTTCGTCGAGCGCCGCCTTGACCCCATTGAACAGCGAGGAGGCGTGTTCGGCAACATCCCACTTGTTGAGCGCGATGATCAACGCGCGGCCCTCCTCGATCACCTGGGAGGCAATCTTCAGGTCCTGAACCTCCAGTCCGCGAGTGGCGTCGAGCAGGACGACCACGACTTCGGCATAATCGATCGCGCGGCGAGTATCGGCGGCGGAGAGCCGCTCGAGCTTGTCATCGACCTTGGCGCGCTTGCGAAGGCCTGCGGTATCGACGAGGCGCACCGCTCGCCCTTCCCACTCCCAGTCGAGGCTGATCGAATCGCGCGTGATTCCGGCTTCGGGGCCGGTGATCATTCGCTCTTCGCCCAGCATCCGGTTGACCAAAGTCGACTTGCCGGCATTGGGCCGCCCGACGATTGCGAGCTTGAGCGGATGCTTTGCGTCAAGCTCGTCGTCGGCGGCATCCAAATGCTCATGCTCGACATGCGGACGGAGCATCTGGAACAGATCCGCCACACCCTCGCCATGCTCGGCGCTGAGCGCGATCGGCTCGCCGAATCCGAGGCGATAGGCGTCGAGCGTACCGCTTTCGCCCGCTCCTCCTTCGGCCTTGTTGGCGACAACGATGACTGGGGTCGATTCGGCGCGGAGCCAGCGGCCGATCTCCTCATCCAGCGGAGTAAGGCCTTCGCGGGCGTCAATCATGAACAGCGCGGCATCGGCGTCGCGCACCGCCGCCTCGGTCTGCTGGCGCATCCGGCCCGGTAGCGAGACTGGATCCTCGTCCTCGAAGCCGGCGGTGTCGATTACTCGAAACTCGAGCCCCAGCAGATTCGCCTCGCCCTCGCGCCGGTCGCGCGTCACGCCGGGCCGGTCGTCGACCAGCGCCAGCCTCTTGCCGACGAGGCGGTTGAACAAGGTCGATTTGCCGACGTTGGGTCGGCCAACGATGGCGACGGTCGGGATCGGCATGGGGATGGCGATAGCAGCGCCTTAAGAGCGCCGCGAGGCCTTACCGGAAACCGTGCAGCCGACCGCGGTCGTCGTAGATGTAGAGCGTCGAATTGGCGACGACCGGGGGCAAGCTGACGCCTGCCCCAAGGCTGGTCTGGCCCTGGAATGCGCCGGTGGTCGGATCGACATAGATAAGCGCTCCGTTGGACCCGGTAATGATCAGCCGTCCGCCGGCGAGCACCGGTCCCGAATAGTCGATTTCGCCCTTCTTCGACTTCGCCTTCTGGAACTGCGGCAACTGGGTGATCCAGCGGATGTGGCCGTTTTGGCGATAGACGCAAATCACCTTCGCCTCATCGGTGACGACGAAGATCCAGTCGCCGGCAAGCCACGGCGTCGAGATACCGGCGAGATTGAGTTCCCACTGGCGCTGGCCGGTGATGAGGTCGAGCGCAACCATCCGGCCGCCCCCGCCGACG
>JAXDPR010000012.1:0-4163 GCA_034668265.1 Sphingomonadales bacterium | reverse complement strand
CGACGACGAACTCCTCGAGCGCGCGCTTCAACCGCCGGATGCACTCGTCCCGGTCGCGGCCGTAGACAATCAGCTTGCCGATCATGCTGTCGTAAAAAGGAGGGACGCGGTAGCCGGTGTAGAGTCCGCTATCGACCCGGACGTGCATCCCACCGGGCGCGACATAGTTCTTCACGAGGCCCGGCGATGGGGCGAAGGTCTCGGGATCCTCGGCGTTGATCCGGCACTCGATGGCATGGCCATGCAGCTTCACCTGGTCCTGTGAGCAGGACAGTCCTTCGCCGCAGGCGACGCGGATCTGCTCGCGCACCAGGTCCATGTCGCTGATCATCTCCGTTACGGGATGCTCGACCTGGAGCCGGGTGTTCATCTCGATGAAGTAAAATTCGCCGTTCTCGTAGAGGAACTCGATCGTGCCGGCGCCGCGATAGGACATTTCGGCCATCGCCTTGCGGACGCGTTCGCCCATGGCCTCCCGTTCGACCCGGCTGATCGCCGGCGAGGGGGCTTCTTCGAGCACCTTCTGGTGGCGTCGCTGAAGCGAGCAGTCGCGCTCACCGAGGTGGATCGCAGCGCCATTGCCGTCGCCGAACACCTGGAACTCGATGTGGCGCGGGTCGGCGAGATATTTCTCGAGGTAGACCGTGTCGTCGCCGAAGGCGGAGCGCGCCTCCGATGCCGCCTGGCTGATCAGGCTTTCGAGCTGGTCTTCGGCTTCCACCACCTTCATGCCGCGGCCGCCGCCGCCGGACGCGGCCTTGATCAGGACCGGATAGCCGATGTCGGCGGCGAGCTTCTTGGCCAAAGCGACGCTGGTGATCGGCCCGTCTGAGCCGGGAACGAGCGGCAATCCGAGCTTGGCCGCGGTGCGCTTGGCCTCAATCTTGTCGCCCATCGTCCGAATATGCTCGGGCTTGGGACCGACCCAGATGATGTTGTGGGATTCGACGATTTCCGCAAATTGCGCGTTTTCGGACAAGAAGCCGTAGCCCGGGTGGATGGCGTCGGCGTGAACGATCTCGGCGGCCGAGATGATGTTGGGGATGTTCAGGTAGGATTCGGTCGCGGGCGGCGGGCCAATGCAGACGGTTTCGTCGGCGAGGCGGACATGCATCGCGTCGCTGTCGGCGGTCGAATGGACCGCGACCGTCTTGATCCCCATTTCGTGGCAGGCGCGGTGGATTCGAAGCGCGATCTCCCCGCGGTTGGCGATCAGCAGCTTGTTGATCTGCATCAGCCGATGATCACCAGCGGCTGATCGAATTCGACGGGCTGGGCGTCGGCGACGATGATCCTCTTGACGACCCCGCCTTCGGGCGCGGTGATCGGGTTCATCACCTTCATCGCCTCGACGATCAGCAGCGTGTCGCCGGCCTTCACCGGCTTGCCGACCTCAATAAACGGCGGACCGCCGGGCTCGGGTGACAGGAATGCAGTGCCGACCATCGGCGACTTGACGGTATGTCCGGCGATCTCTTCGACCTGCGCGCCGACGTCTTCCTTGCCGTGCATCGGCGGTGCAGTTAGCGCCGGAGCGGCCCCTGCCGGCGGAGCAACGCCCACGACTGGCGCCGCTTGCCGGCTGACCTTGATTCGCCGCTCCCCGTCCGCGACCTCGATCTCGGTCAGCGCATTGGCGGTGAGGAGCTCGGCGAGTTCGCGCACCAGCTTGGGATCGATGCGCATTCCGCCCTTGTCGCCGGAGCCGGTCGGTTCCTTCGGTTGAGCCATTTTAATTCCTGTTACAGCTTGGCGCAGCGCTCTGTCAGACGCTGCGCCTTCCGTCCACCCTGAACAGGCTTGGCGAGGCTTGGCGCCGCTCCTATTGCCAGCGCGATGAGCCTCGACGGAAGCCTTGGAATTCGAGTCAACGGCGAACACCGCCGGGTGCCGGGCGGAATCAGTATCGGCGAGATGCTGAACGGGATCGGCATCGACCCGGCCAAGGTGGCAGTCGAGCGGAACGTTGAGATCGTCCCGCGTTCGTCATTTGGCGAAATCTACGTCGAGGACGGCGACGACTATGAGATCGTGCATTTCGTCGGAGGCGGTTGAGTGACGGCGCAGCAGGACATCAAGGCCGACACCTGGACCGTCGCCGGACGGACCTTCAGCTCGCGGCTGATCGTCGGCACCGGCAAGTACAAGAGCCTCGAGGAGAATGCGGCGGCGGTCGAGGCGTCGGGGGCCGAGATCGTCACCGTCGCGGTGCGTCGGGTGAACATTTCCGACCCCAACCAGCCGCGACTGACCGATTATATCGATCCGACGAAGGTCACCTATTTGCCCAACACCGCGGGGTGTTTCACCGCCGAGGACGCGATCAGGACGCTGCGCCTGGCGCGGGAGGCGGGCGGGTGGAACCTCGTCAAGCTCGAGGTGCTGGGCGAGGCCAAGACGCTGTACCCCGACATGCGGGAGACGCTGCGTGCGACCGAAGTGTTAGTGAAAGAGGGTTTCGAGCCGATGGTCTATTGCGTCGACGATCCCATCGCCGCGAAGCAGCTCGAGGAAGCCGGAGCGGTGGCGATCATGCCGCTGGGCGCACCGATCGGCTCCGGCCTCGGCATCCAGAACCGGGTGACCATCCGCCTGATCGTCGAAGGCGCGAATGTGCCGGTGCTGGTGGATGCCGGGGTCGGAACCGCGAGCGATGCGGCTGAAGCAATGGAACTCGGTTGCGACGGGGTTCTGATGAATACCGCAATCGCCGAGGCCAAGGACCCGGTGCTGATGGCGCGGGCGATGAAGGCGGCGGTCGAGGCGGGGCGGCTCGCCTATCTCGCCGGTCGGATGCAGAAGCGGCGCTACGCCGACCCGTCAAGTCCGCTCGCGGGGCTTATTTAACCGCAGTCACGATGTGCGCGGCCATCGGCGCTTCGAAGCCGTCCGGCCCTTGATATTCGCTGGCGGATTGCGTGAGGTTCGCGAAAACATAGTCGAGCGCACCCGGCCCATATTCTTCAAGCTCGACACCCATCGGGGAGCCATAGCAAAGCCCCCGCGCGGCGTCTTCGGCTGAGGGGCTCCGGCTGGTAAGGTTCACCGTCTCTATCCGGATGTCCTCAAAGCCCGCTGCCCGGAGGTCGCGCTCGATCCACTCCGGCTCGTGATAGCTGAACGGCCCGCGTACCATGAACTGCGGCGGATTGTCGGGGAATGCCTTGCGCATGCTTTCGTTGGCGAGGTGGGAGAGGAGGTTTCGTTCGATCCCGTCCCATACTGCGAACAGGTAGGCGCCGTCGTCGCGAAGCACGCGCCGCGCTTCGGCGTTTCCCTTGACCTTGTCCGGATAGAACATGAGGCCGAACTGGCAGACCAGGAGATCGAAGCTTGCGTCCTCGAACGGAAGCTCCAGCGCGTCGGCCTGCCGGAACGTCACGTTGGGCGACGAGACGCGGGTCTCGGCGACATCAAGCATCGCCTGGTTGAGATCCGTCGCAACAATGTCGGCGTCGGGAAGCATCGCCGCGAGCGCGGCCGTCACGACGCCCGTGCCGGCGGCGGTTTCCAGGATGCGATTCGGCTGCAGCTTGGCCGCTCGTTCGGCCAGCAAATCGGCGTACGGCCGGAACAGCAGCGGCACCATGTATCGCTCGTAATTGGCGGGAATCGAGCCGGAGAATCTGACATCGACCGAAGCCATTGGAACGCGCCCCTTCCTGCGCGGTTGTTCGCGACAGAATTCGTTCCATGGCAGACTTCGCATCCGAGCGCGAGGAGATGGTCGAGCGGCAGCTGCGGTGCCGCGGCATCACCGAACCGCACATTCTGGACGCGTTTCGCGTAGTGCCCCGCGAAGCCTTCATCGGTGGCGGCTATGCGCACCTTGCCTATGGCGATCACCCGCTGCCGATCGAGGCAGGTCAGACGATCTCGCAGCCCTACATCGTCGCGCTGATGATCCAGGCCGCGGAGATCAAGCCGGGCGACAAGGTGCTCGAGGTCGGCGCGGGCTCGGGCTACGCCGCCGCGGTCATCAGCCGCATCGCGGGCCGAGTGATCGGCATCGAGCGGCAGCACAGTCTGGTCCAAGTGGCGCGCGAGCGTTTGCGGCGTCTCGGTTACGACAATGTCGAGATCGTCGAGGGGGACGGGACCAGGGGATGGCCGGTCGAGGCGCCGTTCGACGCCATCCTCGCCGCTGCGAGCGGAAGCCACGT
>JAXDPR010000011.1:0-2922 GCA_034668265.1 Sphingomonadales bacterium | reverse complement strand
TGGCGGATCGCCCTCGACCCGGCGATGGCGGTTCGGACGAGCTGGCGCTTGAGCCAGCCGGCCTCGTCGGGCCCGACACTCGGGAAATAGCCGACCTCGACGGCCCACGACAGGAAGTTGATTTCGTTCAAGGGGCAGACGAGCGGCGGCCGGCTGCTGACCGACTGCTGGACCTCGATCGCCGCCAACGCAAATTCGGTGAATCGTTCGGGAAAGTCGGGCGCGGCCTGGTCCACATGGTCGGGCGAGCCGTAGTGGAACAAGTCCCAGATGACCTGGACGCCGGCTGCCTCGGCGGCCTCGAGCGCCGGTAGCCAGCTCGACCAGTCGTGCTTGCCCGGCGATTGCTCGATGAGGTGCCAGCGCAGGCCGTCGCGAAGCGTTCGAAAACCGAGGTCGCGGCACAGGCTATAGTCGGCGGCGACGTGGCGATCGTGTCCCGTCGCTCGAATGAGGTCGAGCCGGACGCCGTCGCGCCGCCGGTGCGACGAGCATTCGAAGCCGGCCTGGAAGAAGCTTTCGAAGATCCCCCGATCGCTGCTCATCGACGCCTCTAATGCACGAGAAAGCGATTCGACGCGAAGCGACGCCCGCTGGCACAATCGCGCAACTGGTGCTTTGAGCCGTTCGAGGAGGATGCCAATGCGCCAGAATTGGCCCGAGCGGCTATGGCTGGTCCGGCACGGCCAGAGCCAGGGCAATGTCGCGCGCGACGCGGCCGACTTGGCCGGCGCACATGAAATCGACATCGACATGCGCGACGTCGACGTGCCCTTGTCGGCGCTCGGCGAAGAGCAGGCCAGGGCAGCCGGGCGCTGGTTCTCCGCCTTGCCGCGCAGCGAACGGCCCGAGTTCATCCTGTCATCGCCTTACGTCCGCGCAAAACAGACCGCGTCCCTCATCTGCGAGCAGGGCGCGCTTGCCGGCGACGCGGCGCGCACCATCGTCGATGAGCGGCTGCGCGAGCGCGAGTTCGGCATCTTCGACCGGCTGACGACCGCGGGAATCCGTCACAAGTTCCCCGAGGAAGCGGCGCACCGCCGGCGCCTGGGCAAATTCTATCACCGGCCACCCGGCGGCGAGAGCTGGGCCGACGTGATCCTGCGCCTGCGCTCGATGCTCAACACCATCAACCTCCATTATTGCGACCGCCGCGTGCTGGTCGTGTGCCATCAGGTCGTCGTGCTGTGCTTCCGCTACATTCTCGAGGAGCTGGACGAAGCGACGATCCTCAGCATCGACAAGCAGTCGGAAGTGCTGAACTGCGGCATCGCCGCTTACGAGTTCGAGCCGGATGCGGAAGGGATGTGCCTGCCGGCGCTCGAGCTGTGGAACCACGGCACGCCGCTCGAAGCCGAAGGGGCGCCCAAGACCTCGGCGCCTGACGCCATGGCGGGAACGCGTTAGGCCCAACCGCCCCGGGCACCTACTTCCGCGCTGAGGCCTCCGCCGCCTGGTGGCGCTCCAGCTCGTCGCCGATCAGCCGGACGACGTGCAGCACGTTGGTCGAACCCGCAGTGCCGAACGGAATCCCGGCCATCAGCACGATTCGGTCGCCGCCCTTCGCCATCTGATGACGGAGCGCCATACGCTTGCCCTTCTCGACCATCTCCTCGAAGCTCGAGACGTCGCGGGTGTGGACCGCGTGGACTCCCCACAAGAGGCCGAGCCGGCGAGAAGTGTGCAGCGAAGCGCTCATCGCCAGCAGCGGAACCGGCGGGCGCTCGCGGGCGATCCGCCGCGCGGTCGAGCCAGAGCTCGAGTAACAGACCATCGCCGTCGCCGAAACCGTCTGCGCGATCTGCCGCGCCGATGCCGACAACGCGTCCGCTGTCGTCGGCTCGAGCCGCGTCTGGGTGAAATGGATCCGGGCCTGGTAGCTCGGATCGTGCTCGACGCTGATCGCGATGCGGTCCATCATCTGCACCGCTTCAACCGGATATTGGCCGGCCGCGCTTTCCGCCGACAGCATCACCGCGTCGGCCCCGTCGTAGATCGCGGTTGCGACATCGCTGACCTCGGCGCGGGTCGGGGTCGGCGAGGTGATCATTGATTCGAGCATCTGGGTCGCGACCACCACCGGCTTGCCATATTGGCGCGCCATGGCGACGATCTTGTTCTGCAGCGGCGGCACCTGTTCGGGCGGCAGCTCGACCCCGAGGTCGCCGCGCGCGACCATCACCGCGTCGGCCAGCGCGATAATGTCGTCGAGCCGGTCGATCGCCGCGGGCTTTTCGATCTTGGCGAGGAGCGACGCGCGCTCGCCGATCAATGCCCGCGCCTCGGCCACGTCTTCCGGGCGCTGGACGAACGACAACGCAATCCAATCGCTGCGCTGCTCGAGCGCGAACTGGAGGTCGTCGCGGTCCTTGTCGGTCAGCGCCGGGATCGGAACGACGACGTCGGGCACGTTGACGCCCTTGTTGTCCGAGACCGCGCCGCCGACCCGGACCTCGGTGACGATCCGGCCAGCATCGGCCTCGAGCACGTTCAGGCGGATCTTGCCATCGTCGATCAGGATCCTGGTGCCCGGCCGCACCGCCTCGAACAGCTCGGCGTGTGGGAGCTCGACACGGCTCTCGTCGCCCGGCGTATCATCGCGGTCGAAGATGAAGCGTTGCCCCTTCTCCAGGACCGTGCGACCGCCCTCGAAATGCCCGACCCGGAGCTTGGGGCCCTGGAGGTCGAACAGGATCGTCGTCGGGCGATGGAATTCCTTCTCCAGCGCGCGGATATGATCGACGAGCTTGGACTTCTGCTTCTGGTCGCCGTGGCTCATGTTTATTCGGAAAGCGTCGGCGCCGGCCAGCATCAGCTTGCGAATCATCGCCGGGCTGCTGGTCGCGGGGCCAAGCGTCGCCAGTATCTTCACCTTGCGCGACCGGGGGGCGAGAGTTTGTGTCAAGGTTACTCCTTTGGGCG
>JAXDPR010000010.1:0-3150 GCA_034668265.1 Sphingomonadales bacterium | reverse complement strand
TTCGGACGACCCCGAGCGGGGTGCGGCCAATGTCGCGGAGCTCAAGGCGACCGGCGCAGTGGGGTGCAATTTCGAGGACCAGGTGATCGGCGGGGAGGGCCTCCATCCACTCGATCTGCAGGTGAGGCGAATTGCGGCGATCCGACGCACGGTCGGCGCTGATTTCTACATCAACGCGCGGACCGACCTGTTCCTGAAGACGCAGACCTATGATGACGCGCTGGTCGAGCAGGTGGTCGAGCGCGGCAAGGCTTTCGCGGACGCCGGAGCGAGCGGCTTCTTCGTTCCCCGCCTCGCCGAGCCCAAGCAGATCGAGCGTGTCGTGCGCGAGGTGCCGATGCCGCTCAATGTGATTGCTTTCCCCGGGGCGCCGGACAAGGAGGTTTGGGCCGACGCCGGCGTCGCTCGGATCAGTCACGGCCCCTTCCCGCACCGGGCGCTGATGGCGACGCTGACCGAAATGGCGCGCGCGGCGATCGGCTAGTCGCCTCGCGGCGCTTCCTGCTGCGACACAGCCTGCCGGGCGGCAAGCGCGTCATTGCCGGTTAGGGGCCCGTCGCCGGGCTTGCACATTTTGTGCACGGCCGCGCCGATCCGCGCGCACATGAAGATCGCCGCACGGGCGAGGTCCGAGTGATAGGATGCAACCAGCAGGTGATTGCGGGCGCTGTCGGCGACCCCGTTCCGGAACTTGTGATCAGCGCACAGCGCCGTCCGATCGTAACGCGACTCCTGCGGTTCGACCTTGGAAAGATCGAAGTCGTACGTGACGCGCGGATCGGCGGCGGAAACGGGGGTACTCTGCTTGTTGCGGAAATAATCGTTCTGCCCCTGGGTCCAGGCAAGCCGCGAATGAAAATAGCTGACCGACCGCCGCACGTTCGTATCCTCGATTTCCGAAAGCCCGCCGGCCCCCATGATCTCCTGGTAGACCGAAGAGGGCACGGAGATTTCGGGATACGTGGGCAAGGTGTCGACCGCCCGCCACATCGGCTCGGGCGGGCATTCGCCGCGATGGACCAGAGCGGTCGCGAAGGACTTTTCGGCATCGACGATTGCGTTCAACTGGTCGCGGTCGCGCCGAAGCATCGTCACGGTCGTTTGCGCTTCTTCGAACAGCCGCTCGAGACGCTCCTGCCGTTGCTGCGCGGCGCTGTGCCGGGAGGCCCATTCGTTGAGCCAGAAGGCGATCAGGATCCCGGCGATGACGCCAAGTGTTTCGAGCGAGAGGAGCGCCCATTCGCGCCCTTCGATATGGCGGAAGGACTCAGTGACGCGCTTGAACAGGATCATGCCCGGCCCCCGAAAGGCCGAGCTTATGTCAAACGCGAGATCAATCAACTAGGCGCGGCTGATCTTCCACCACGGTTGGCGCGGGCCGGACTTGAGGACGGTCTTGCGAAACAGTTGCGCGCCGACGCGCAGGATCAGCGCGACCCACAGGCCCTGCCAGAGGATGGCGGCGACGTGGGGCCAGATCGCCGCGTCCTGTGCGGCTCGGGCCAGCATCGCCATCGGCGACGACAAGGGGAAGACCGAGGCGGCGATGGCCTTGGCCGAACCTAGCGATCCGACCACGGTCGAGGCGAAGCCGAAGATCAGCACCTGGCCGAAGGTCACCGGCATCGACATGGTTTGGACCTCGCGCGCGGTCGATGCCTGCGCCCCGATCATCAGGAAGGCGGCGCCGAACAGCAGATAGTTCATGGCGAAGTAAATGACGCCCAGCGCGAGGAAGGTCGGCCAGCCGACCGCGGGCACCGGCAAGGTCGCGACCCCGCCATGCTTGACCAGCTGGACGAGGAGCGCTCCCGAACTGATCCAGACGACGAGGCCGAGGACCGACGCCGCGAGCATCGCGAACAGCTTGCCGACGAACATCGCGTCAATCGGAATCGCCGCGGCGATGATTTCGATGACCTTGTTCGATTTCTCCTCGATCAGCTGCGAGAGGACCATCGTCGAGAGCATCAGCGTCAGCAGGAACAGGGCGACCTGGGAAAGCTGCGCCGTCAGCGCGCGGTCGCGGGCGATGGTGCCGGTCGAGGTCGCGACGTTGGTCACCTCGAGCTCGGGTGAACTGGCGCCGTCACCCGCCCGCGCCTCGGCGAGAAGCAGCTTGAGCTGGCCCTCGGTCCCCGGGTCGGCGGCCAGCGCGCCAACCAGCTTCGGGTGATCGAGGCCGCCGCTCAGCACCGCCCGGACCGGCGGCTGCCGGGTCGCGAGCAGGCGCTTTTGCTGGCTGGCAAAATCGGGTTCGGGCCGATAGCCGACCAGATCGACGAGCGGATCCTCACCGACCGCCTCGGCGAGCCGCCCGCGGGCGGCCTGGAGGCGGTCGAACTCGGCCCTGGGCGCGATCACTGCGACCACCGGCCTCTTGGCCTGACTGGCGACATTGGTGCCAATGCCGGCGAAAACGCCGCCGAACAGCAAGGGGAACAAGGGCCCGAGCAGGAAGAAGATGAACGCCTTGGACAGGACCGTCGCAGTGAAGTCGCGGCGGGCGATGACGAAGGCCGAGCGGATGAAGCGCATCATTGCACCTTCTCCTGGGCCATCGCGGCGGCAGCGCCTGCACCGGCAATGGCGACGAAGGCGTCGTGAAGGCCGGGCCGCTCAATCGCGAGCGTCTCGATTCCCGCGCCGCCGTCGATCAGCGCCTTCAGCAGGGGCTCGGGCCCGCCTTCGGGAAGCTCGAACACATATTCGTCGCCGTCGCGGCGGGCGTTCGCGGGGATCGCCGAGCGCCATGGCCCGTCGCTGGCGCGGGTGCGCAGGCGGACGATCGGGCGAAGGCGCGACCGCGCCTCGTCGACCCGGCCGTCGAACACGACCTTGCCCTTGGCGATGATCGCGATTTCCTCGCACAGGCGCTCGGCGTGGGCGATGACGTGGGTCGAGAAGATGATGGTGACGCCGGCATGGGCTTCGCGGCGGATCAGCTCCTCGAGCCGGCCCTGGTTGATCGCGTCGAGGCCGGCGAAAGGCTCGTCGAGCACGATCAGCCGCGGCCGGTGAACGATTGACCCGAGCAGCTGCACGGTCTGAGCCATGCCCTTCGACAGGGTGCGGATGGGCTTTTTCGCCCACTCGCCGAGGCCATGCTGCTGGAGAAGCTCGTCGCCGCGGCGGCGGCCTTCGCTCAGC
>JAXDPR010000009.1:0-2805 GCA_034668265.1 Sphingomonadales bacterium | reverse complement strand
GGATTGGACAGGGTTGCCACCGACACCGCGGCCGCGATCGCAATCCCACCGACGGCGAGGACGCCGCGCCGCGCGAAGCGCAAACGATGCGGGCTCGCGAGAGCGTCGATCAGCGGCACTTGTCGACCGCCTCGACGAGATTCGAAACCGCCGCCGATGGAGCGGAGGCGAACAGGCGCAGGCGCGTTCCACCGCTCGCGTCACGGACCTGCAGCGAGTAGGAAGCGGGGCCCCCGCGGGCGCCTGAATCGGTGAAGGTCCCGCCCCGCTCGTTCGGCAGATAGGCCCAGGCGCGATTGCCGCGCTCCGCCCCCCGAATGAAGCAGGCGCCGAACTCATCGTGCGGCTTGGGGCTCCTCGCATCGAGCAGCGGCATGGATGCACTCGGTGCGCCGGCCAGCAGGATCAATACGCCAAGCAACCTGTTCCAAGCCCCGTAAGTCGTTATCGTTGCGTTAACCTATGGAACTTGAATTGGTTGCCTACAACGCGGAGTTCCGTCCGTTTTGGCGGGAATCCCATAGTGATACGTTGCCACGGGCGCACTTGGCGCCCGGAGCTGCGGGGTCTCGAGGATGGAAGATGGTAGCGGAGGAGGGACTTGAACCCCCGACACGCGGATTATGATTCCGCTGCTCTAACCAGCTGAGCTACTCCGCCCCAAGGGCCTGGAAACACCCGTATTGAGGGCGCCGGAGGCGCGGCATATAGGTGCGCTCCGCCGACCGGTCAACGCGAGGAACCCCTTACGGCTGCTCTCGTTAAGCGGGCATGACAATGAGGTGCCGATGGACCCGCTGACCCCGCTAGAAACGCTTTGCCGGATCATCTTCCGGGCGCGCGAATATGAAGCACAGACCGCGAGCGATTACGACCGTGGCGAAGACCCGGACAATGTCGACGACGAGCAGGAAGGCACGCTCAGCGTGCTCGAGGACGAGATCAACACCAGCGTCGAGGAAGAGCTCCAGGCGGTGTTCGAGGATCTGGGCGAGGACCAGCTCGCCGAAGTGATCGCCTTCTGTTGGGTCGGCTCGGGGACCTATGAGGCGTCCGACTGGGACGAAGCGACGGAAGAGGCGCAGACCTTGGTCAGCGACGGTCTCCAGGGCGCGATCGACGAGCTGATGGAGCAGCCGATGCTCGCCTCCGTGCTCGAGGCGGGCCTCGCCGCCTTCGACTTGAGCTGCAACGGGGTGGGCGAGCTCTCCTAACCACCGCGGAACGGATAGACCGCGAGGCGCTCCCACGGGCCGCCGAGGTAGCGGTGGAGGCCGAGACCGGCGATCCCCATCGGCCCTGGCCGAAACTCGCGTTCCAGTTCGGCGAGCAGCGCCCTCGCCTCCTTCGGCGGCACCTTGTTCTGGACCGTCACGTGCGGCCGCCATCCGCCGCTGTCCTGGGCGGACAATAGACCGTGGAAGTCGGCGGCGAGTTGGCGGCGAATGGCGTCGAGGTCGGTCGACACGATCCGGAAGGCGACGCCGCCGCCCAGGTCCATCAATCCTTCGATCGACGCGCGCGGCGCGGGCTCTACTGCGAGCTGGCCGACCGATCGCCTGGCTTCTCCTTCCGCCGAGGGCGGCAAGGCATGGAACATGGTGAGGTGCGCAGGAAGCTGGTTGCGGTCGGCGGGATAATAAGCGCGCCGCAGCCGGTCGAGCCAGGCGAAATCAGGCGGAGCAATCTCCGCCGTGACGATTAGCGCGCCGGCCATTGGTCGCGGGGAAGCTCTTCAAGCCGATCCGGATCGGCGTCGGTAATCACCTGGTCTCCATCGACGGAGCTGCAGCTCCACGGCAGCCGCCGCAAGGTCTCGCCGACCCCAGCGACCCCGCCCTGCGACAGGACGACATAGCTCACCCGACCCCTTCGGCATCCCGCCATGGCGTCGACGCATCGGCCAAGCTCCGTTCCGCCCCTCACCACCATAGCGCGCGACAGCAGCGAGATCGGGAAGAGCGCCTCGCCGGGCGTCTGCTCGCTCGCTTCCGACGCTGTCCGAGCGCCCTCTTCGACCTTGGCCTGGCGCCCCAGCCAACGCCAGATCCCGAAGATATTGAGCACGGTCAAAACAATGTTGGTCCACATGAGGGCCGGCTGGTGAGTGAGAAAGCCGGTTGCCAGCCAGGCAAGCGATCCAACGAGGAAGACGCAAAAGCCGTAGCCCGTGATCCGCGACCCGAGATTAGAGGCGGTCAGCGTTGCCGCTATGACGGTTGCGATCGTCGCGGCCCAGGAGATGGTATCAGTCATGGCGCGGCAATGCGCGGGACTGGCCGATGGTTCAGATTTCCACCTGGCTGCCAAGCTCGACGACCCGGTTGGTCGGCAGCTTGAAGAATTCCATCGCGCTGACCGCGTTGCGCAGCATCCAGGCGAACAATTTCTCGCGCCAGATGGCCATGCCGGGGCGAGCGGACGCGAGCAGGGTCTGGCGCGCGAGGAAGAAGCTGGTGTCCATCATCCGGCATTGCGGGCCGATGTCCTTGAGCTGGGCCAGCGCGGCCGGCACGTCGACTTCCTCCATGAAGCCGTAGCGCAGGATCACGCGATAGAAGCCCGATCCATAATCCTTGGTCTCGAGCCTTTTTTCCCCGGTGACGTAGGGCACGTCCTCGATCCTGACGGTGAGCAGGATAACGCGCTCGTGCAGCACCTTGTTGTGCTTGAGATTGTGGAGGAGGGCGTGCGGCACGCCGCTGGCTGAGCTGGTCATGAACACCGCCGTCCCGGGAACGCGCACCGCGCTCGGAGCTGCCGACTTGATGAAGATTTCCATCGGCAGGCTGGCCTCATTCATTC
>JAXDPR010000008.1:0-11267 GCA_034668265.1 Sphingomonadales bacterium | reverse complement strand
CGCCGTCGAGGGCGACGGCAAGGCCGAGCGGATCATCGTCGAGCGCACCGAGCTTGACGAAAAGGGTGGCGCACGCGGCACCGGCGAGACTTACGACGTGCCCGCGTCGCTGGTGGTGAGCAGCATCGGCTATTCGACCTCGCCCATCCCCGACGTGCCGTTCGAGGGAGGCAAGTTTGTCAATACGCAGGGGAAGATCGCAGAACGCCTCTATGCGGTCGGGTGGGCGCGGCGTGGACCGTCTGGCACCATCGGCACCAATCGCCCCGATGGCTACGAGGTTGCAGACCAGGTCGCCACCGCAATGCCTTCGGGAAGCTCCGCCGACCGCCCCGGAGCCCCGGGTCTCAAGCGGCTGCTCGAAGAGCGCGGCGTGATGCCGACCGACTATGACGACTGGCGCAAGATCGAGGAGAGCGAGAGCGGTCGCGCCCGTCCCGGCTCCCCGCGCGAGAAGTTCGTCAGGCCGTCCGACTGGTTCGGGGTCCTTGGCCGCTGAACGCTGCGCTTGCGCTCGCCCCAACCCCCATCTATCTAGCCGCGGCCTTGGCTCCCGCCGCGACCTAAAGTCGCACGCAAAAGCGGGTTCCGGTCGGGGAGTAGCTCAGCCTGGTAGAGCACTGTCTTCGGGAGGCAGGGGCCGGAGGTTCGAATCCTCTCTCCCCGACCATCACGCCTTCAGGACCATCCGGGGGATGGTCCGAAGCCGCGATCGCATGAGGCAATCCGGGGGACTGCCAAGACCGTCAATCGGCGCGGCAAAGCTCCGCAATGGCGCCACCTTTCTCCCTTTCTCATCATAATCTTAACCACCTTCGCTTAACCTTTTACCCATGAGCTGTGTCGTTCGACGCCTGCGTGTTCGGGGCGCGATCCCGCTGGGCTGCGCGCTTGCCGCGCTATGGGCGGCCCCTGCGAGCGCAGAAACCGGCACTCGCATTTTCAGCCGCGACGCCTTCGAAATCAGCGGCGACGTCCGGCTGGTCGCCGTCGACGGCGAGCAAAGCTGGGTCGAGGGCGGCTTCGGCAAGCTGCGCTCGGGCAGTGACGGCGATTTCCGGGTCCAGCCGCAGCTTGGCAACGTCAGCCTGGTCTGGCAGCCGCAATTCACCTGGTCGCTCGGCGCGATCGTCGTCGGCTCGCTCCAGGGTGGCCAGCGCACAGACGCCGGCCTTTCGCAGGCCTATTTGACGTTTCGCCCGATGCGCTCGGACAAGCTCGCCTTTTCGGGCCGCGCCGGCCTGATGTGGCCGCCGGTCAGCCTCGAGCACGAGAGCGCCGACTGGCATGTCAAGGATTCCATCACGCCTTCCGCCATCAATAGTTGGATCGGCGAGGAGATTCGTCCGCTTGCCGCTGAAGCCAGCGTTGCCGGCAGTCTCGGCTCGCATAAGGTTCGAGCGACCGCCGCACTTATCGCCGCCAACGACACGGCCGGAACCTTGCTGACGTTCCGCGGCTGGGGCCTCCACGACCGGACCACGCTCGCCTTTCGCCGGCAGCCACTGCCGCCGTTGGGGACGCTGACGGGCTACCAGGCGCCCTTCACCCATCCGCTGATCGATCTTCACTCCGGTTTCGCCCATCGCCCCGGCTATTATGCGAAGCTCTCCTGGCAGCCACCGGTTCCTGTCCGGATCGAGCTATTCCGCTACGACAATCGCGCCAACCCCGAGGACGTGAACAACGACCAGGAATGGGGCTGGCACACGCGCTTCGAGCAGCTGGCAATGGTCGCGGAACTCGGCGGCGGCGCCGAGCTCAAGGCCCAGGCGCTGCAGGGCCGGACGCAGATGGGCTATCCGGAACCGGACCGCCGCTGGGTCGACAGCCGTTTTCGCTCGGCCTTCGTGATGGTGACACGGCCGTTCGGCAGGTTCGGGCTCGCTGCCCGTGTCGAGGCATTCGACAGCCACAATCGCGGCAGCCTGTGGGACGACGAATATGATGAACGCGGCTGGTCGGCGATGGTCGCGGCGAAGCGTGAATTTGGCCCGATCACTGGCCTCGTCGAACTGCTCCACGTGTGGAGCGACAACCCGGCGCGCGAATATGCCGTCGAGGAGCCGCGACAGGGTCAGACGCAGCTCCAGGCTGAGGTCCGAATACATTGGTAACCATCCCGCTAGGGGCGCCGTTTACTGTTGAGCGCTTAATCTTGCCCAATGGTGCGTAATATCCTGTGTGCGCTGGCACTCGCCGGCGCAGCGTCGCCGCTTGCCGCGGTTCCCCTGAACGTTCGCGTCGTCGATGCATCCGGGCATCCGGTGCGTGATGCGGTAGTGACGCTCTATCCGGCCGGCTCGGCGGCTCGCCCGGCACATCCCGGCGGGCGTTACGTCGTCGCCCAGCAAAACCTGCAGTTCCGACCGTTTTTGACGGTCGTTCCGGTCGGCGCGGACGTGTCCTTTCCGAACCTCGATCCGACCAAACACCACGTCTATTCCTTCTCGCCGGCCAAGAAGTTCGAGCTGAAATTGTTCGCCAAGGACCAGTCGCGGACGGTGCATTTCGACAAGGCGGGAGTCGTCGCTCTGGGGTGCAACATCCATGACCAGATGAGCGCCTTCATCGTCGTGACCGACAGCGCCTGGACTGCCCGGACCAATTCCCAGGGAATCGCTTCTTTCAGCGACGCGCCAAACGCACCGGCGCGACTCACCCTCTGGCATCCCTATCTGCGGGCGCCCGGCGGGCTGGTCCAGCAGGCCGTCGCGGCATCCCAGCGCAGCCTCAACTTCCAGGTCCGGCTGCGACCACCGCCGGCGACGGCGATGACGGACTATTAGTGCGATGCGGCCGTTCCGCTCCTTGAGCGCTCGGCTCACCGTGCAATTCGCGCTGCTGTTCGCGGCGGTGATGCTCGCTGTTTCCGCTGCCCTATCGACCTTCATCGCTGGTGCAGCCTCGCGTGAGGTCGAAAGCCAGCTCCAGTCGAGTGGTGCGGTTTACGATCGCTTGTGGCAGCAGCGGGCGCGAGAACTACAGAATGCGGCACAATTGCTGGCCCGCGACTTCGGTTTCCGCGCTGCAGTCGCCAGCGGCGACCAGGCGACGATCCAGTCGGCGCTCGGCAATGCTGCCGCCCGGCTACGCGTTCGAAGCGCTTTCATCGTGTCTGCGGACGGCCGAGTGTCGAGCATCGACCCCGCGATCAGCAATGCAGAAGCTGCAGCGCTATGGGCGCCGCTCGACGATGGTCGCCTGAGCGGCGTGTCCGTCCTTGCCGGGCGCCCGCGGCAGCTTGTCGCCGCGCCAATCATGGCTCCGGTGTTGATCGGCTGGGTGGTGTTTGCGGCCGACCTCGACCCGCGCGAAATGCGCGGGCTCGAACGCCTGTCCGCAATCCCGCTCCATGCCGCCGTTCTAGCCCCGGACAAGGGCCGGCTGATCGAGGCTTCGGGCAGCATGTCGGCCCTGGATCCACACGCCGCTGCATTGGCCCAGGCGCATCTTGGAGAGCCGGCTGCATTCGAGATGGCGGTCGGCGGCGACCGGTCAATCGCGCTTGCCAAGCCCTTGCCGAGCTTCTCGGGCGGCGAACAGGCGATCCTGTTGCTTGCTTACCCCAGGGCGGAGGCTATGGCCGACGCGCGCAAGCTGCAGCTGGCGCTCGGGATCATGACATTACTAGGACTCGTGCTCGTCGCTTTTGCGACCTGGAAGGCGGCCGCCCGGATCACCCAGCCGCTCGCGCGCCTCGACGAGGCGGCGGGGCGCCTCGCTTCAGGGGAACATGTCCAGGTCCGGGTGCGCGGAGATGATGAGCTGGCGCGGCTCGCAACCAGCTTCAACGAAATGGTCGGCAAGATCGCCGAGCGCGAGCAGCGGATCACCCAGCTCGCCTTCAACGACGTGCTCACCGGACTTCCCAACCGGACCATGTTCCAGCAGCAGCTCGAGCATCATTTCCGCGCCGCAGCCGGCGGCGGCTCGCTGTTCGCCCTGCATTGCCTCGACCTCGACCAGTTCAAGGTCATCAATGACACGCTCGGCCACCCGGCAGGCGATGCTTTGCTGGTCGAAGCCGGGCGGCGGGTCCAGGACGCAGCGCGCGGCCATTTCGTGGCCCGGCTCGGCGGCGACGAATTCGTCGTGCTTCAGACGGTCGGCGAGGACCGCGACGCCATCGACCGCCTGGCCCGCGGCATCCTCGAGGCGATCACCCAGCCAATCAGCATCGACGGCAACGAGTTCGCACCGTCGACGAGCATCGGCATCGCCATCGCTCCGCAGGACGGGGTGAATGGCGGCGGCCTGCTGCGCAGCGCCGACCTCGCATTGTACCGCGCCAAGGAAGCCGGGCGCGGCACCTACGCCTTCTTCGAAGAAAGCCTCAATGAGCGTGCCCAGCAGCGGCGCCAGCTCGAGACAGACCTCCGCCTGGCGCTCGAGCGCGACGAATTCGAGCTGCTCTACCAGCCGCTGTTCGATCTCGAGGAAAACCGCATCTGCTCGTTCGAGGCGCTGCTGCGCTGGCGGCATCCCAAGCTCGGTCTGATTTCGCCAGCGGACTTCATCCCCGTGGCCGAGGACACCGGCCTGATCGTCCCGATCGGTTCCTGGGTGATTCGCGAAGCCTGCTCGCGCGCGGCAAGCTGGCCGGAGCATGTCCGTGTCGCCGTCAACGTGTCCGCGGTCCAGTTCCACCGCGGCACGCTCAACGAGAGTATCCTACGCGCCCTGGCCGATAGCGGGCTCGCGCCGAACCGGCTGGAGGTCGAGATCACCGAATCGATCTTCCTCGAAGGCGGCGACGCGACACTTCGCCTGCTCCATGCGCTTCGTGCGCTGGGCGTTCGCATCGCGCTCGACGATTTCGGCACGGGCTATTCGTCTTTAAGCTATTTGCAGAGCTTCCCGTTCGACAAATTGAAGATCGACCGCAGCTTCATCCAGAACCTGCTGACGCGCGACGGCGCGATCGCGATCGTCCACGCGATCACCGAGCTCGCCAACGCGCTCGGAATCGAAACGACCGCGGAAGGCGTCGAGGAAACTGCGCAGCTGATGGAGTTGCGCGCCCATGGATGCTCGTCAGTACAGGGCTTCCTCTTCGCCGAGCCGATGTCCGGGGATGACGTCGAGCTGCTTTTCAGCGAAGGTAGCGACCTGCTTCAAAACGTCGCCTGATTGCCGCTCCGCTCGAGGATCTGCTGATCGATTTCGCCGACGGAGTTGCAGGCGGTCAGCGCCATCGCGACCCGCATCTCGGCCTCGATCAGCTTCAGCACATGGGTCACTCCGGACTGCCCTCGTGCAGCTAGCGCATAGGCCCAGCCGCGTCCCATCAGCACGAAATCCGCGCCGAGGGCGAGCATCCGCACCACGTCTAGGCCTGAGCGCACTCCCCCGTCGGCCAGTATCGCTACGCGGCCCGCGACCGCGTCGGCGATCGGAGGCAATGCGCGGGCACTCGAGAGCGCGCCGTCGAGCTGGCGCCCGCCATGGTTTGAAACCACGATGCCGGCGACCCCGTTGGCAACCGCTTCGCGCGCATCATCGGGATCCAGGATGCCCTTGATCACGAGCGGCCCGTCCCACTGTGAACGCACCCATTCGACGTCTTTCCAAGTGACGCTGGCGTCGAAGTTCTGGCCGACCCAGCCCATCAGGTCGGAAAGCGCGGCGTTGGACCCGACCACCGGTTCGAGATTGCCCATGGTCATCGGCCGCCCGCGAACCGCAACGTCCCAAGTCCAGTCCGGGCGCCTCAGCGCCTGCCTCATCCTGCTCATTGGCCCGCGCATCGAACCGGACAGGCCCGAGCGATAGTCGCGGTAGCGCGTCCCCGGGACGGCGAGGTCGACGGTGAGCAGCAGCGCCCCGCAACCCGCCTGCTTGGCGCGGGCGATCATGTCGCTGACGAAGCCGCGATCCTTGACGATGTAGAGCTGGAACCAAAAGCCCGGTTCGGCGGCGGCCACCTCGGCGATCGAACAGGCGCTGAGCGTCGACAGCGCGAACGGTACGCCCGCAGCCGCCGCTGCCCGCGCCGCCTGGACCTCGCCGCGTCGCGCATAGAGGCCGGACAGGCCAACCGGCCCGAGGCCGACCGGCATCGCCCAGCGCTTGCCCAACAGCTCGACCGACAGGTCGATCGTCGACACGTCGCGAAGCACGCGCTGTTTTAGAACGACTGACCGAAGGTCCTCGACGTTCCGCCGCAGCGTCACTTCGTCATAGGAACCGCCATCCAGATATTCGAACAGGAAGTGCGGCAAGCGCGCCTTGGCGAGCGCGCGATAATCGCTGATCGATGCCGCCTTCTTCGCCAAGCCTAGGTCGCGAAGCTCGGATCGAGGCGAAAAGCCTTGCGCTTGAGCGCCGGCCAGGCGAGCAGGTTGGCGGCGAGAGGCAGGCCGACGGCACCTTGCTGCGCGGTAATCTCGGGCGAGCCTTGCGGGGGGTTGTTGAGCTGGTCGCCGGCGGACAGCGCCATGATCTGCGCCTGGCAGGCCCGTTCCAGATAATAGAGCCGGATGAAGCATTCGCCGACATTCTTGCCCACCGTGAGCGTGCCGTGGTTGCGCAGGATCATCGCGTTCTTCGTGCCGAGATCGGCGACGAGTCGCTCGCGCTCGTCAAGGTCGACTGCGACCCCCTCATAATCGTGGAAGGCGACGTCGCCCCGGATCAGCATTGCCGTCTGGGTCAGCGGCAGCAGCCCCTCGCTGTGCGCGGCGACAGCCTGTCCGGCCGGTGTGTGGAGGTGCATCACCGCATGCGCGTCATCGCGCGCCATGTGGATTGCCGAATGGATGGTGAAGCCTGCCGGGTTGGTGATGAACGGCGTCGGGTCGACCGGGTTGCCGTCGACGTCGACCTTGACCAGCGACGAAGCCGTCACCTCCTCGAACATCAGGTTGTAGGGATTGAGCAGGAAATGATGCTCGGGCCCCGGGATCCGCGCCGACAAATGGGTGAAGATCAAATCGTCCCAGCCGTAATGCGCGACCATCCGATAGGCCGCGGCGAGCTCGACCCGGATCGCCCATTCCTCGGCGCTGACCTTGCCCTCGAGCGAGGGGATCTCGACCGAATCCAGCGGCTTCATGTCGTCCATGCCGCGGTTGATGCTGGCCACTCTGTTCATGCGGGCACCTCTTGCCTGTCCGGGTGGGCGGCTGCGAACGCCTCTATCTTGTTGGCATTCTCTTCGGCGCGCAGCAATGTCGGAAAATCGTCGAGCGGCACGTCGAAGCGCCGGGCGTTATAAAGCTGCGGCACCAGGCAGATGTCGGCGCCGGTCGGATTGTCGCCGAACAGGAATGCGCCAGCTCGCGCCTTCGCTTGCACCTCGAGCGCCGGCAGTCCGGAGGTGATCCAGTGCCGATACCACGCGTCGACCTCGTCCTGCGAATGGCCAAGTTCTTTCTTGAGATAATTGAGCACTCGAAGGTTGTTGAGCGGGTGGATGTCGCAGGCGATCGACAGCGCCATGGCCGTCACATGGGCACGCTCGGGCGCCATCGCCGGGATCAGCGGCCGGCTGGGAAAGCGGGTGTCGAGATAGGTGATGATCGCCAGGCTCTGGGTCAGTTGATGGCCATCGATGAGGAGCATCGGCACCAGGCCAAACGGGTTGATCGCAAGGTATTCGGCCGAATTTTGCGCTCCCTCGCGCAGGTCGACCCGCCGGCATTCATAATCGACGCCCTTGAGGTTGAGGGCGATGCGGACGCGGTAGGAAGCGGACGAGCGCCAATATTCGTACAGGATGGGGCGAGACATGTCGGGTCGCCTACACTTCGCCGAGGAAGGGCGCTATCACTTCCGGCGGCACCCGGATGGGCCGGCCCAACGCCTTGTCGATAATCGCCCACTGCGTCTTCGCGCGAACGCAGATTTTCCCGTCGGGCCCCGCGAACTCCATCAGTCGATCGAACCGCGCGCCCTGCGGCGCGTCGCCGACCCAGGTGCGCGCGGTGATGCGGTCGCCCTCGACCGCGGCGCGCAGGTAATCGATCTCGTGTCGCACAACGACCCAGTAATAGGCATCCTTGTGCGCGGGGTCGGCCACCGCGTCCCAATGCGCGACCGCGACCTGCTGGATCCACTGCACCCACACCGCATTGTTGATGTGGCCGAGCTCGTCGATGTGCTCGCGTCCAGCAGTGAGCGTCTGTTCAAAGATGGGCCGCGTCACTGCACCATCGTCAGCATGAACCCGTAGGTGTCCGCGACCTCGTGAAGCTTTTCCCACCGACCCGACTTGCCGCCGTGCCCGGCGCCCATGTTGATCTTGAGGAACAACGGATTGCGGTCGGTCTTGGTCTCCCGCAGCTTCGCCGCCCATTTGGCCGGCTCCCAGTAAGTGACCCGCGGGTCGGTGAGCCCGCCGGTGATCAGCAGCGGCGGGTAACCCTGCGCTCTCACATTGTCGTACGGGCTGTAGCTGCGGATATAGTCGAACGCCGCCTTGTCGGTGATCGGGTTGCCCCATTCGGGCCATTCGCCCGGAGTCAGCGGCAGCGTGTCGTCGAGCATCGTGTTGAGCACGTCGACGAACGGCACGTCCGCGACTGCCGCGCCCCACAGCTCAGGGTCGCTGTTGACCACCGCGCCCATCAATTCGCCGCCGGCCGACCCGCCGTTGATCGCGATCCGGCCGGCCCGCGTGAACCGTTCAGCGACCAGCCCCTTCGCGACGTCGACGAAGTCTTGGAACGTGTTGGTCCGCTTGTTGAGCTTGCCGTCGAGGAACCATTGATAGCCCATGTCGTCGCCGCCCCGGATATGGGCGATGGCGCAGGCCCAGCCGCGGTCGAGCAGGCTGATGCGGTTGGTGTTGAAGCTCGGCGGGATCGCCATCCCGTAAGCGCCGTAAGCGTAGAGGAAGAGCTTGCCCTCGCCGTTCTTCTCGAAGCCCTTTTTATAGACAATTGAGACGGGCACTTTCGCGCCGTCCCGCGCCTCGATCATCCGCCGCTCGGTCACATATTGCGACCGGTCATAGCCCGACGGGATTTCCTGGACCTTCAGTACCTGGAGGGCGCGCGTCTCAGGATCATAGTCGTAGACCGTGGTCGGCGTGACCATCGACGAATAGCCGACGCGATAGGCGTCCGGAGCGAACTCGGGATTGCCGATGAAAAAAGCGCTGTAGCTCGCCTCGGCGAAGGGAATCCGCGTTTCCGCGCCCGCGTATGTGCTCAGGATCAGCTGGTCGAGCCCGTCGACCCGGCTGCTGATCGCGAGATGGTCGCGATAGGCGGTGGCGCCGGTTAGGTAGACGCGGTCCGAGCCGGGGATGACCGTCTCCCACTCCTCCGGACTGGTTGGGTCGGCGACCGCCAGGCGGAAGTTCACATGATCGTCGTTGGTGTGGATCCAGAGTTTCCCGTGCGCCGCATCGACATGATATTCGCGCTTGGGCTTGCGGCGTGAGATCAGCGTCAGCGGTTGCGACGGATCGGCCGCAGCTACGAACCGCACTTCGCTGGTCGCATTGTCACCGCTCGACACGAAGATCGTGCTGCGGTCGTGCGACCGCCCGATGCCGACCGAGAAACCGAGCTCCTCCGTTTCCTCGTAGAGTGTGATCGCGTCCTCGGGCTTGTCGCCGAGCCGGTGATATCGCGCGCGGTACGAGCGCCAATTGTCGTTGACCTCGGTGAAGACGATTCCGCGGCTGTCGCTGGTCCACACCGGCTGGCCGATCCCAACCCGTGTGACCGTCTCGATGTCCTTGCCCGTCGAAAGGTCGCGGATCCTGAGCTCGAACCGTTCGGAGCCGTCATAGTCGGCGAGCGTCGCCAGCAGCCTGCCGTCGGGGCTGACTTCCAGGGCGCCGAGCCGGAAATATTCGCGGCCCTCGGCCTCGACCGGCTCGTCGAGCAGCACCTCGTCATCGCCGCCGCGAACCGGCTTGCGATACCAGGTCCGATACTGCGCGCCAGGCTTGAACGCCCACCAGTAGAGCCACTCGCCGTCGCGGATCGGGACCGAGCTTTCGTCCTCCTTGATCCGCCCCTTCATCTCCTCGAACAGCTGGTCGATCAGCCCCTGGTGCTGCGCCTTCCAGCCGTCGAAATAGGCATTCTCCGCCTTGAGGTACGCCAGCACTTCAGGGTCATCGACCTCAGGATATTTTGGATCGCGCAGCCAGTGCCACGGGTCGTTCCAGCTCACCCCGTGTGCGGTGTTGGAGTGCGGGCGCTGTTCGGCCTTGGGCGCGGAGGGGAGATCGGTGGGCTTGTCCATGCCGCGTATTACCGCAGCCGCGGCCGACCGGAAGGGCAAAAGGTAATGCGGCTTAAGGTTCGAAGTGAGTCCAGAGCGTTCGTGGACTATACCCTAAAGCACGTCATCGTTGGCGGACGGCCAGCCCTCGAACAGCGCGCCGCTGCTGTTGATCTTGACCAGGCGCTTCATCTCTTTCGCGCAGGCGTCGAGATCATCTTTGAGCATCTGGATATGGGTCTCGATCTGCGCGTCTGAGGTGCAAGCCGCGGTGAGCTGATGGGAGCGCGCCATCACTCTTGCGCCGTCAATGCCGTGTTCAACGTGAAACTTGTCGAGAATGCCCGTCATCGCCGCCTCCATCGTGTACGCCGAGCATAGCACGGTTTGCGGCTATCGAGATGTCCGCAAAGCGTCGAAGCGGACAATCGGCGATTTCGCCTTTCTGTGGCGCACCTATTGCTGGGCCAATCTTGTTCCAGCTCGCTCCCGGGCCTAGGTAAAAGACCATGTCCAGTTATGCAGACCGCCTTGCCGCCCTTCGCGAGCAATTGAAGGCCGAGAAGCTCGACGGCTTCGTCGTTCCCCTGACCGACGAGCATATGAGCGAATATGTCGGGAGCTACGCGCAGCGCCTCGCCTGGCTGACCGGCTTCGAGGGTTCGGCGGGTTCGGCGGTAGTGCTTCCGGAGGAAGCGGCGATCTTCGTCGACGGCCGCTACACGCTGCAGGTACGCCAACAGGTCAGCCCGGCCCAGTGGAGCTACCAGTCGGTACCGGAGACGAGCACGACGCAATGGCTCGAGGAGCATGCGCCCAAGGGCGCGCGGATTGGCTACGACCCTTCGCTGCACACAAGCGACTGGGTGAAGAAGGCCAAGGAAGCCCTGGCGAGCCGCGGGGCCGAGCTGGTGCCGGTCGAAAAGAACCCGATCGACGAAATCAGGAAGGACCGGCCCGTAGCGTCGAAGGCGCATCTGGTCGTCCATCCTGACCAAGATGCGGGCAAGTCGGCGGCCGCGAAGCGAACCGAGATCGGCGACTGGCTCCAAAAGCACCACGCCGACGCGGCGGTGCTTTCC
>JAXDPR010000007.1:0-2866 GCA_034668265.1 Sphingomonadales bacterium | reverse complement strand
ACGGGATTTTGCCAGCGCCGCGAAGCGCGCAGCGAGCCGCCGCCGCGTCGATCGCCGTCGGCGCGCCATCGAGCAGATAGGGATCGGAGAAGCGAATTCCGGCAGTGTCGCGGCTGGCGATGTTCATGTAGGTCGCGTTCCGCACGGCATCGATGATCGCCTGCGCCTGGTCCGGCCCGCGACTCCACGCCCAGCCGTCGCGGGTAATCAGCAAGAAGGGCTGGTCGCCGATCTTGAGCATCACGCTCGCGTCGCCGCGCGGCATTCGGCTGAGCCTTGCGTGGAACTCGCCCCAGCGGCGGCGATCGGCGGCGAAGCTGATCCCTGCGATCGGCTGCACCTTGTCCTTCGGCACCACTTTCTGCGAGCGCGATACCGCCTCGCAGACCGGGCCGCGGTCGATCGCGGCCCAGGCGCCGCCGGCATAGACGATTGTCCCGCGGGCAGCGGCTGATCCGGCGAGCCCGGCAAGGAGCAACAGGAGACAAATTCGCGTCATCCTTGCCTTGCTAATCGCGCCGGCGCGCCCGCGCCACCTCCGGCAGGGTTCAACAAATCCGTTAAATCTCACGAGTGGGTTGAAACTTAACCCACTTTAGTCAAAGTGGCCCCGCCGAATCGTCCGCCAGTGGGAGAGCGGACCTGTGGGAAAGTATATGCGGAGCATCCTTGTTGAGGATGCCAGCGGCGCTCAACTCATGCTTTACGAGTATCAGGACCGTGGACCGGTAATGAGCTTGTACCGCCTAGAATCGCGCTTCGAGCTTGAAACCGGCGAGCAAGCCGAGGTCGTGGATGAAAACACGTTCGTGGTGAAGCGCACGGGCGAGCGGTTGTTGCGCGTCAGGTAAGCGACCCCTTCGTTGGGTTTGCGAACTATAATAACGCCAACTTGTTGTTTGGCTTCCGTTATGTATTTCTGGCCGTGCTCGGTTCCGGTGATTCGCCCAAGGGAGGCAATATGAACGGCCCGAGCTCCACCAAACAGATCAATTCCGTCTAGTCCTTCGGGCCGACCCTTCGTGGCCATTGCAAGGAGCTGGTGGTGCGCGAGGCGATCGGCGCGGCAATCCCGCTGGCCGGTGTCGGCTGCGCGATCGAGCGGCGGGCCTTGTCCCGGCTCGCCGCGCTGCAGGGCGGGCGGCCGTTCGCCGACTCGAGCATGACCGAGGATTATGAGGTCGGCCTGCGGCTTGGGGCGCTCGGGCTGAAGACCATGTTCGTTCGCATTTCGACCCAGCCCGGAGAGCGGGCGATCGTCGCCAGCCGCGGACATTTCCCGGCCACCCTCGGTTCGGCCGTCCGTCAGAAGGCGCGGTGGCTCGGCGGGATCGCGCTTGCCGGCTGGGACCGGCTCGGCTGGAGCGGGGGGCTGGGCGAGCGCTGGATGCGGATGCGCGACCGCCGCGGCCCGCTCGCCGCGCTTCTCCTGCTCGCCGCTTACGGCGCTGCCCTGCTGTGGTCGCAGCTGTGGCTCGCGGAGGCGCTCGGGGCGCCGATCAAGGCACGGCTGTCGCCGGGCCTCGTCGCCCTGCTGACTATCAACGGCTGGCTGCTCGCGTGGCGGGTGCTGATGCGCGCCGCGTTCACCACCGCGGCTTACGGCCTTGGCGAGGGCCTGTTGTCGGTGCCGCGGCTGGTCGTCGGCAACGTCATCGCCATGCTCGCCGCGGCCCGGGCCGTGTCGCTTCACCTCGGCGGCGGCGCAAAGCGCTGGGACAAGACCCGCCACATCTGTCCCGCCAAGCTGCCCCAATGAGGCCGTCGTTGCGGTTCCTTGCCATAGCCGTCGTCGGCTGGATCGGCGTCCGCGCCGCCGGGCTCGGAATGCTGCCCGGCGGCGAGCTGTTCCGGATCGAGCGGAGCGAGGCCAAGACGCCGCCGATCGTCCCCACCCAATTCGCGCCGATCGAGCCGGTCGCGCTCGCCTCGCCGGCAACCGCCGCCGAGCAATATTATCCTTCAGCTTATGCGCAGCAGGCAGTGCGGCCGGTCATGGTTCCGGTTTACTATGCGGCGCCGGTCTCGACCCCCGTCGCGCGGCGCGCGACCCCCTATCTCGACAGCCTTATGCCGGCGCCTCGGCGCTCCTTGTACGGCGTGGCCGGTGCTCCGGACGGATGGTCGACGTCCCGTCTCGCCGCCATGTCCATCCCGGCGCGCACCTCGGTCCCCGTCCAGGTGATGCCGGAGGCACCGCCGCTGAGGGCGAGGCTCGACCGGCTCCAGCTGACCAGCTGGGCACTCCTGCGCAGCCAACAAACCGGCATCGCCGGATCCCGCTCGCTCGCCAGTGGCGGCCAGCTCGGCGCCAGCCAGGCCGGAGCGCGCCTCGTCTATAATTTCAATCGCCAGCTCGCCCTTTCGGCGCGCACGAGCTCGGAGGTCGGACGTCGCGGCGGCGAGGTCGCGGCCGGCATCCGGGCCCGGCCGCTGGTCGCGTTGCCCGTCTGGATCACCGCCGAGCGGCGCCAGCGCATCGGGCGCTTCGGCGGCGGCCGCAGCGATTTCGCTTTGTTCGCCGAAGCCGGCCTGTACCAGCGTCCGCTTCCCTGGCGCTTCAGCCTCGATTCCTACCTCCAGGGCGGTGTCGTCGGAGTCAACAGCCGCGACCTGTTCATCGACGGCGCGCTCAGCGTAACCCGCCCCGTCTATCGCAACTTCTCCTTCGGCTTCGGCGTCTGGGGCGGCGCCCAGCCCAGCCTGTCGCGGCTCGATGCCGGCCCACGGCTGACGATGCAGGTAAGGCGCAACCTCAGGGTCCACGCCGACTGGCGGCAGAAGCTCGCCGGAAATGCCCGTCCGGGTTCGGGCCCCGCGCTAACCCTCGCTGGCGATTTCTAAGTCCGCGTAACTTGGCCGAAGC
>JAXDPR010000006.1:0-2672 GCA_034668265.1 Sphingomonadales bacterium | reverse complement strand
GGTCGCACAGACGAAAGGGGCCGCCTCATGCGAAGCAGCCCCTCCCCCACTCGCGACAACAGGTGCCGCTAGCCGTTAATGCTTATTGATAGTCGGCAGTCACCGCGAAGGTGCCGCTGTAGACACCGTCGGGCGTCGTTGAAGCCAAGGTGATTGAGCCACCGATCGAGAAATCGACGCCGGCGGTTGATCCCGTCGCTCCGAGGTTGACCGTCGCCGGCGCGTTCGGAGTGAAGGCCAAGGTGCCTGGGCCAGTCAGGTTGAAGCCCGGCGAGCTCACCGTCACCGTCGCATTGTTGGTGCCGACGAGATGGTATTTGGCCGACTGGGGCGCGCCCGAGCAGGTCAGGAGAACGCCGGGGTTGCTGCCGCAGGTCACCGCGCCCGCCTGGCTGATCGAGACGACCTCGCCGGCGAAGCTGGCGCCGGTCAGGACGATCACTCCGAAGTCGAGGTTCTGGACCTTGGAGATGGTCAGCGGCTTGTAGATCTTGGCATTGGCCGTCGCCTGCGTTGCCGGGCTGACTGCAGCGGCCGGGCTGGCGACGAACGTCAACGCCAGGAATGCGCCCGCACTCGCGATCGACTTTTTCATGTCTGTATCCCCGCTTGATCCGAGCAGCGGGCCCAAACGCGCGAGATACAGGCGGGCCGCCACTTATCGTGTCCGCCTCATTAACCAGAACGGCTTACAGCTTCCCTCAAGCGCATGGTTAATGCGGACTTAGGATTCCGACCGAAACGGCGCGATCGTTCAGAGATATTCGACGGTGATCGGCAGGTCGCCGCGATACTGGCCGTCGGAGTCTCCGGTCACGACGAGCCGGCCGCCGAAGCGGAAGCTGAGATTGCCGGCCGAATCGAGCCGCGGCGCTGCGGGCAGATCGGTCGTCACCTGCTCGAGGGTGATCCGGCCCCCGCTCAGCGAGTAGAGTTCGATGCGGTGCGGGACCTCGACGCGAAGCGCGCGGCCGGGAGCGCCATGGACCAGGACGGTGCCGACTGTCGCCCGCGGTCCGACCGCCTCGACCACCCCTTCGGCGCCGTTCGAGCCGTCGGGCCGGACCGTTGCCGCGCCCATGCCCGCGCCGGAGAAAATCAGCCGGTCGAAATCAAGGCCGGTCTCGACCCTGAGCTCCACGTCGCCGTCGGCGCTGTCCGCCGGCCGGTCCGTTGAGGGCTGGTCGCACAGGCGACATTGCGCTGCCAACGGCGCTGAAGGCGCTGCGGCTCCAATGGCCAGGAGCATCAAGGCGACAGGCGTGAAATGGCCCATCGGCAAGGAGCTAGCAGCGACAGGCTAAGACAGGGTTAAGCCTCCGCTAACCTTGGGAACGCCACGCCGGGCCGATAGCCCAAGGCGGACTATTGTCGCGCCGCGCACACCTTTCTATCCCAAGGCACACGAATGGCCCGATCGCGCCCCCCATCGCCACGAGGACGCTCCACCTTCATGAGCATTATCAAAGGCCTCGCTTATGGGGCGCTGCTGGCACTGCTCGGCTTGATCGTCGCCGTTGCCGTGGCGACTGCGTATCTGCCCAGTTACGGCGACCTCACCAAGCGATCCGACCTCGGGCAGATGGTCCGCGTCCGCGCCGCCAACGGCCAGGTGCTGGTGTCGATGGGTCCAAGCTTCGGCCATTGGCTGACCTATGACCACATCCCGCCGGAGATGCGCGCGGCGATGATCTCGACCGAGGACCGGCGCTTCCGAAGCCATATCGGAATCGACCCGATCGGCATCGGGCGCGCGGTCGTCTCCGCTTTCTCGAGCGGACATCGGGTCCGGGCGACCTCGACCATCACCCAGCAGCTGGCCCGCAACATCTTCCTGACCAACAACCGCAACGTCATGCGCAAGGTCAAGGAAGCGATCCTGGCGATGGCGCTCGAGCGAAAGTTCAGCAAAGACCAGATTCTCGAGCTTTACCTCAACCGCGTCTACTTCGGCGGCGGCGCCTATGGGATCGATGCCGCATCGAACAAATTCTTCGGCCATGGCGCCGACCATTTGAGCCTCGGCGAGGCATCGATCATCGCCGGCCTGGTCAAGGCGCCGTCCAACTACTCGCCGTCCGCCGATGTCGAGGCAGCGCGCTCGCGCTCCGGCGTCGTGCTCGAGACAATGGTCCGCAACGGGTTCATCACCGCCGAGACCGCAGCTGCGGTCAACCCGGCGCAAGTCCGGATCCAGCAGACCTCCAACCAGAACAGCGTCCGCTATTTCACCGACTGGGCGCTACCCCAGCTGGATACGCTGATCGACCAGACGAGCGAGCCGATCGACGTCTGGACGACGCTCGATCCTGGAATGCAGCTTGCCGCCGACAAGGCCATCCGCGCCAATGCTCCCGACGGGGCGCAGGGCGCGCTGGTCGCAATCGACCGGGACGGCGCGGTGCGGGCGATGGTCGGCGGCAAGGATTATGTTTCGTCGATCTACAATCGCGCGACCCAGGCCGTCCGCCAGCCGGGATCCGCCTTCAAGCTGTTCGTCTATCTCTCTGCGCTCGAATCGGGGATGAAGCCGACCGACACGATTGTCGACGAGCCGGTGACGATCGACGGCTGGAGCCCGCGCAACTCGACCCGCACCAACCTGGGGCCCGTCACGCTGCGCGAAGCCTTTTCGCGCTCGATCAACACGATCAGCGCCAAGATCGGCGCGC
>JAXDPR010000005.1:0-4235 GCA_034668265.1 Sphingomonadales bacterium | reverse complement strand
GATTCCCGGCACCGATGACTCGGCGATCGTCTCGGCTGGCGCGAGGCGCGCAAGCTCGGCGGCAAGCTCGCCGGGCCCGCAGCTCACCAGTTCGAACCGCCCGGTCGAAATGTCCGCGGCGGCAATCGCCAGCTCGTCGCCCGCGCGCCCGATCGCCGCCAGCCAGTTGGCCGACGCTGATTCGAGCAGGGTCTCCTCGGTCAACGTGCCGGGCGTGACGAGGCGGATGATCGCCCGATCGACCAGCGCCTTCGATCCGCGCGCCTTGCGTGCTTCGGACGGACTTTCGGTCTGCTCGGCGATGGCGACGCGGTGGCCGGCCTTGATCAGCCGCGCGAGGTACGATTCGGCCGAGTGGACGGGCACGCCGCACATCGGAATCGGCTCGCCGGCGTCTTCGCCCCGCTTGGTCAGCGCGATATCTAGGGAGGCGGAAGCAGCCTTCGCGTCGTCGAAGAAGAGCTCGAAGAAATCGCCCATTCGGTAGAACAGCAGGGCGTCGCCGGCCTCTTCCTTGAGGCGCCGGTATTGGGCCATCATCGGGGTCGGGGCATCGGCGCGGGCCATGGTCCTGCCTACCCTTGTTCGTCATTCCCGTGAAAGCGGGAATCCAAAGAAAGCTTGGCCCCCGCTTTCGCGGGAGTGACGATTTAGACTAAGCATCGCCGCCATGTCGGAAAGCAATGTCAGATATACCGAAGAAGAAGCGCTCGAATTCCACTCGCGCGGCCGGCCCGGCAAGATCGAGATCGTCGCGACCAAGCCGATGGCGACGCAGCGCGACCTCGCGCTCGCATATTCGCCAGGTGTGGCAGTGCCGGTGCGCGCGATCGCCGCCGATCCGGGCTGTGCTTACGACTATACCGCCAAAGGCAATCTCGTGGCGGTCATCTCCAACGGCACCGCAATCCTCGGCCTCGGCAATTTGGGAGCGCTGGCGTCAAAGCCGGTGATGGAAGGCAAAGCGGTGCTGTTCAAGCTCTTCGCCGACGTCGACGCGATCGACATCGAGGTGAAGACCGAGGACGCGCAGCGCTTCATCGACTGCGTTGAGCTGCTCGAGCCGAGCTTCGGCGGGATCAACCTCGAGGACATTGCCGCGCCCGACTGCTTCATCATCGAGCAGACGCTGCGCGAGCGGATGAATATCCCGGTCTTCCACGACGACCAGCACGGTACCGCCATCATTACCGCTGCCGGCCTGATCAACGCTTGCTTCCTGACCAAGCGCAAGCTGTCGGAAATCAAGGTGGTGGTGAACGGCGCCGGAGCCGCGGCGATCGCCTGCACCGAACTCGTGAAAGCGATGGGGGTGCATGGCGACAATGTCATCATGTGCGACCGCAAGGGCGTGATCTACGTCGGCCGGACCGACCTCGACCAGTGGAAATCGGCGCATGCGGTCGAGACCGACAAGCGCACGCTGGCCGAGGCGCTGGAAGGCGCCGACGTCTTCCTCGGCCTGTCGGCAGCGAACGTCGTCAGCAAGGACATGGTCAAGTCGATGGCCAGGGAACCGATCATCTTCGCCATGGCCAACCCGGATCCCGAAATCTCGCCGCCCGATGCCAAGGAAGCTCGTCCCGACGCGATTATCGCCACAGGCCGCTCCGACTATCCGAACCAGGTCAACAACGTCCTCGGCTTCCCCTTCATCTTCCGCGGCGCGCTCGACGTCCGGGCGACGGCGATCAACGACGAGATGAAGATTGCGGCTGCCGAAGCGCTTGCCGAACTGGCGCGTGAGCCGGTGCCGGAGGAAGTCGCCGCTGCTTATGGCGGTCAACAGCAATGCTTCGGGCGCGACTACATCATTCCTGCTCCCTTCGATCCGCGACTGATGGAAGTGGTCGCCTCCGCGGTCGCGGAAGCGGCGGTGAATAGCGGAGTTGCGCAGCGACCCATCGCCAGCCTCGAGTCCTACCGGCAGGTGCTGCGCGGGCGGCTCAACCCGACCGTGTCGGTGATGAGTCTCGCCTATGAGAATGCGCGCCAGAACCCGAAGCGCGTCTTGTTCGCCGAGGGGGAAGAGCCCAACGTCCTTCGCGCAGCGATCGCCTTCAAGGAAGCCGGTTACGGAACTCCGGTGCTGGTCGGCCGCGAGGAGGTCTACGACCTCCTGAAGGAGATCGGGGTCGAGAACCCGCAGGAATATGAAGTCCTGAACAGCCGCAACTCGCCGCTGGTCGGGCGCGCGGTCGACTACATCTACGCCAAGCGCCAGCGCCAGGGGATGCTGCGCCGCGAGGTCGAGCGGCTGGTCAACCAGGACCGCAACTATTTCGCCGCCGCGATGCTCGCTTTGGGCGAGGCCGACGCCATGATCACCGGGACCACGCGGCCGTTCAGCCAGTCGCTCAAGCAGGTGCGGCTGGTGATCGAGGACGAGCCGGGGGCAACGCCGTTCGGGCTCAACGTCATCGTCGGCCGGCACCATACGATGCTGATTGCGGACACCGCGGTGACCGAGCGGCCGACGGCCGAGCAATATGCGGCGATCGCGATGCGCTCGTCGGCATTCGCGCGGCGTATGGGGCTGGAGCCGCGAGTCGCCTTCACCAGCTACACGACGTTCGGCAATCCGCCGGGCATGCACATCGAGGAGCTGCGCGAAGCGGTGCAGATGCTCGGCAGCTTCAACGCGGACTTCGAGTTCGAAGGCGAAATGGCTCCGGACGTGGCACTCAACTACGAGATGCAGAAGCGCTTCTACCCGTTCACGCGCCTGTCCGGGCCGGCGAATATCCTGGTGATGCCGGGGCTGCAGTCGGCGAGCCTGTCGGCCAAGCTGCTGCGCGAGCTGGGCGGCGAAAGCGTTCTAGGTCCATATCTCCTGGGGTTCGCCAGTCCGGTCCAGATTGCGCCCATGACCGCAAGCGCATCCGACCTGGTAATGCTTGCGGTGCTGGCCGCGGGCGATGCCCATTCGCGCCAGCAGCGCGAGGCTGCGCGGACGCGTTAGCGCGAGCTCAACGCCGGGCAGGCAAGCTGCAGCGGCCTGACGAAGCAATGCCGCTCGGCCGCGATCTCGTTCGCGACGGGTTGCCACGCGGGATAGAAGATCCACAGCACCGCGGAATCGCGCCCAGCGGCGCGCACGAGTTCGCGGCCGTCGAGCGTCAGGACCAGCTCGGCCCTTGTCGGAACGCCCGCGCGGCGGAAGAAATATTCGCCGAGATCCGAGCGGGTCTCCATCGCGAGCGTTCGCTGCGCCTGGTAGCCGAGCGAGAATTTGACGCTCTGCGGCCGGGTTGGGATCAGCTGTTCCGCGGCCCATTCCATGCTGGGCTCGCGAACCTCGACCGGCTCGGCGAGCGCGGCGTAAATCGCCAGTGCAGCGGAGAGAGCGACGAGCGCGAGGCGGGCGGCCGCTCCGGATGCGACGGTGACCAGGGCAAGCATCAGCGCGGGCGCGCAGGCGGTCACATACCGGTCGACGATCAGCGAGCGGCCCCACCCGGCGGCGATCAGCATTGCCAGCGCGAGCACTCCACTAATCGCGGCGAGCGCCGCAGCGCGCGAAATTGGCTCGTCGCGTCGAAGGTAGCGTGAGCCGAGCGCGACCATCAGCGCCAGGAGCGCGAAAGCGCCGAAACCATAGACGACATAAGAAGGTAGGTTGGCGAAGGAAATCCGCGGGAGCCAGTTGGCCTCTCCGCTCGCGACCGCGAACAGGATCCGGAAGTGGGTGACCGTTTCGACCAGCGGCACCGCGAAGACAATCAGCGACGGCCAGAGCTTCAACGCCCTCGTGCGAAGGACCGCAATGAGCAGGAGACCCTGCGCCACTGCCAGAGTCCCGCCCATATAATGCGTCAGCATGGTGAGCGACGCGCACGCGGTCCAGGCAAAGGCGCGGCGCAGCGTCGGCTCGTCGATTAGCCGGGCAAAGGCGATCGTCTGCGCGGTCGCGACCAGGAACAGCAGGGCATAGGGCCGCGCCTGCGTCGCGAAGATCGCCCCGGGCAGCCACAGGAACAGCAAGGCGGCCCAGGCGATTGCAGCGGCTCGGGACTGGCCGGGCACGCGCCAGATCAGCGGTAGCGCTGAAGCGGCAATCATGAATAGCCATGACGGGAGCCGCAGCGCGGCGTTGCTGCCGGCATTCGGAAGCAGCCAGAGGATCGTGTAATAGAGCGGCGCCGCAACGTCGCGCCGCGCCTCGCGCACGAAATCGGCGAGGTTCGACTGACCGGTAATGACCGCGGTGAAGGTCTCGTCAACGGTCAGCGGAA
>JAXDPR010000004.1:0-6882 GCA_034668265.1 Sphingomonadales bacterium | reverse complement strand
CATCTTCACTCCCGACCGCGAGGCGCTGTTCTACCGCATCTGCGCCGGCCTTGCCGCAGCCGGAGCGAATATCATCGACGCGCGCATCCACACCACGCGCGACGGCATGGCGCTCGACAATCTGCTGGTGCTGGACGGACGCGGCTGTCCCTATTCCGACCGGCGGCTTCGCGGTCGCCTAGCCAAGTCGGTAGAAGCTGCTCTGACCAGCGCCTCGGCGCCGGCGCTGCCCGGCGGCGAGCTGCAGCGCCGCAGCACAGCCTTTGAGGTCGCTCCGTCGGTAGCGATTGCTGATCGCGCGTCGACCCGCACGACGGTGGTTGAAATCAACGCGCGCGACCGCCCGGCGCTGCTTGCCGCCCTCGCCGCGGCGATCCACGCCTGCGGCCACGTCATCCATTCCGCCCATATCGCGACCTATGGCGAGCGCGCCGTCGACGTCTTCTATCTCACCCGGGCGGACGGGAAGAAGCTGACGGAAGAGGATGGCGAGCAGCTCCGTGCTGCGTTGCTCGATGCTGCGCGCGAACCCGCCAAGGCCAAAGCGGCCTAAGAAAAAGGCCCCACCCGGTTGGGCGGGGCCTTCCCCCTTTGAACCATGCAGCGGAAGCCTAGCTGCCGCGTTCGGGCGCCGGCGGCGGTGGCGGCGGTGGCGGCGGAGGAGCGGGACAGGTCGCCGTCGCCAGGATCACACTTCCGTCCGGGCACGTCTGCGTCGCCGGTGGGGGCGGCGGTGGCGGCGGCGGCGGCACATAAGCCGGTGCCACTGCCCGTTCCCCGGTCCAACGCGCCCGAAGAGTCACGCCGACCGTCCGCGGTTCCGCGAGAAAGGCCGGGTAGATTTGGTTGGCGATTGCCGACGTCGGCGACCCGAAGCGCATCACCTGGGCAACGGTGCCGTTGTTCGGGCCGCTGCTCTGGAACGGCCCGTTGAAGGCCACTTGTTCGTAGTTCGTGTCGAATAGGTTCTGCGCCCAAAGCTCGATTGCCCAGCGATCGGCGGAATCCCGGACCCCAACGCGGGCGTTGGCGACGAAAAAGCCTTTCTGCAGCTTCTCGGGGAACAGGTCGGAGCCGGTGTTGAACTTAGACGTGTAACGGCCGTCGAAGTAGAGCAGGCCCGTCAGCCCCGGGCCGATCGGCGGCGTGATGGCCACCGAGCCGGTCACCGTGTGCTTCGGCGCGTTCGACAGGTTCTGACCGGGCAACAGGAACAGCGCCGGGTCGAGCGGTTCGCCGGCGGAGCTGCCGATCAAATTATGCCGGTATTTGGTGTCCGCATATGCGTAGCCGGCGGTGAGCGTCAGGTCGCGCATCGGGGTCCAGGTGGACTCGAGCTCCAGGCCCTTGGACGAGACACCCGATCTCACATTGCTCGGCGAGCAGGACCCGGTCGTTGCGGACTGGTCCTGGTCGGTCCCGTTCAGCTTGGTCGAGCAGCTGTTGACGTTCTGAACGATGAACACCGTTCCGTTAAACGTGTTTAGCTGGAAGTCCCTGAAACTTTCATAGAACAGGGCGGCGTTGAGCAGGAAGCCGCGGCGCGAGAACTTGAAGCCGGCTTCCACCGCATCGACCACTTCAGGAGCGAAGCGCAGGTTGGCGGCGTCCGCATTCGTGGGCGGTGAGACTGCCGTTCTGAGATCGGACCGATCAAGGTTGTAGCCGCCGGCCTTATAGCCACGCGAATAGCTGGCGTAGAGCAGCAGCCGGTCGGTGGCCTTGTAGGAAAGCACGCCGGTTCCAGTGACCTTGTGTTCGCTGAAGCTGTTCTGGAGGTTGAGCGCATTCAGCGCGGACGTGTTGTTGCCCGTGCAGCTCAGGATGATAATCCCGGCGGCCGTTGCGGCCAGGGCCGGATTCGTCAGGAACGGCCCGAGGGCTGCCTGCTGCTGCGGGCAAATGGTGTTGTTGTTGTTGAACTTCGCGCTGAAATCCTTGCTTTCATGCGTGTAACGCAGGCCGATCGTCGCATCCAGCCGGTCGGTGATATGGAAGATGTCGTGGGTGAAGAGCGCGTAGTTCTTGCTCGTCTGATAATATTTCGAGTTGATATCGCCGAGGTTGCGGATCGAGCTCAAACGATCGAGCGCGGCGAGGAATGTCGGAGCGGCCGCGCCGAGGCTGGCTCCAACGGCCTGGCGCATCGTCGCTCCACCGAGCGCAGGTTGCGGCGTCGTTCCCATACAACCCGGAGCACTCGGATCGAAAAACGGGAACAACGGGGTCACCGCAACTGCCGATCCGGCTAGCGCACGGCACGCCGCGAAGGGCCCATACTGGTTGCCGTATCGGACATTGTCAGAGACTCGCAGGTCCTCGTGCGCAAAATAGCCGCCGATGAGCCAGTCGAGTTTTTTGGCGAAAGCAGAACCTTGCAGCCGCAGTTCCTGCGAGAAGGTCTTGAACTGACGGTATGAATTGCCGTCATTGTCGCGGAAATAGAGGTCGACATTGCCGTAATCCAGGTCGCCGGCGCCGTAGGACTTGTAGAAGCGATAGGCAGTGATCGAGGTCAGGTTTACACCGCCGAGATCATAGTCGATCTGCCCGGACCCGCCCCAGTCGTGCGTCTTGTTCTTGTATGTGCGCCCCGGCGAGATCGCGAGCTTCCGGTTGTAGGGATCGCCGGCCGACGGGAAGATGCCGCCGAAATAGGGCAGCTTCAGGATGTTGACGATGCGGTTGCTGGTCGCCGTCGCGAAATCGCCAGGTGTGCCTGGCGTCGGATCGTAGACTTCACGAGTCTGCACATAGGCCGCGCCGCAGCAGCTTTCGTCGCGAAGGGTGACGTCGCCGATCAGGCGCACGGAGAGCGCATCGCTGGGCTGAAACAGCAACTGACCGCGAGTGAAGAAGCGGTTGCGGTCGTTGACCGAGGATTCGGTTCCGCCGGTCGGGTTCACGACAGTGTAGAAGCCGTCGCGCTTGACATAGACCGCGTCGACCCGCGCCGCGAGCGTGTCTGACAATGGGCCATTGACGCCCGCCGCAAACCGCTTGAGCGAATAATTGCCGAGCGTCACTTCGCCATAGGCGCTGGGCGTGAAGGTCGGCTTCTTGGTGATGATATGGATCAGGCCGGCTGATGCGTTGCGGCCGAACAAGGTGCCCTGGGGGCCGCGCAGCACTTCAACCCGGTCGATTTCGCCGAGCTCGTTGAGGCCGATGCCCGAACGCGAGCGATAAACGCCGTCGATGAAGACCGCGACCGAGCTTTCGAGGCCGGGGTTGTCGCCGACTGTGCCGATGCCGCGGATCCTCGCCGAACCGTTCGCCTCGGAACCGGTCGACGAGACGAGAAGTGTCGGGACCAGCTGATTGAGCTGGCGAATGTCGCTCGCCCCGCTGTTCTTCATTTCGCCGCCTCCAACGGCGGTCACGGCGATAGGAACGTCCTGGAGTATCTGCCGGCGCCCCTGCGCCGTAATGATGATCTGGTCGCCCTGTGCGTCGGCGGCCGCCTGGGCCTGCGGAGCCACGGCGGCCTGTTCGGTCGGCGACGGCGTTGTCGCCTTGGTGGCGGTGTCGTTATTCTGCGCGAAAGCCGCGTTCGGAACTGCAACAAGCGCTGCCGACAGCAGCCAGGCTGACTTGCGGATCATGTCTTTCTCTCCCCGTTCGGGCACTGACGCGCCCGCTTGGGAGAGGCTAAACCCGAATCCGTCCCCAAGGGAAGCGCCCGAACAGCCGCACGGACAATATGCCGCACTGCTGCAGCAATTTGGCAACACGAATGTAAGTAGCGTGCGCCTTTATTTCGGCGCGAGCACCATCAGCATCTGACGGCCTTCCATGCGCGGGTGCGCCTCGACCTTTGCCATCTCGGCGGTCTGTTCCTGGACGCGGCGCAGCACTGCCATGCCGAGCTCGCCGTGGGCCATCTCGCGGCCGCGGAAGCGCATCGTGACCTTCACCTTGTCGCCGTCCTCGAGGAACTCGAAAACCTTCTTCATCTTCGTGTCATAGTCGTGGTCGTCGATGTTTGGACGCATCTTGATCTCTTTGATCTCCTGCGTCTTTTGCCGCTTGCGCTGCTCGGCGGCCTTCTTCTGAGCCTCATATTTGTAGCGGCCGATGTCGAGGAACTTCGCCACTGGCGGATCGGCATTGGGGGAAATCTCAACCAGGTCGAGTCCCACGGACTGCGCCTGCTCGAAGGCTTCGCGCGTAAACATCACGCCCAGGTTTTCGCCGTTCTCGTCGATCACCCGGACCTTCTGGGACTGGATGAACTCGTTGTAGCGAGGACCGCTCATCGGCGGCGGCGGCGCCATTCCTCGGCGCGGATAGGGCGGTGGTATAGCGAAGACTCCGTAATCGTTGTTGGACAGCGTGCGAGTTAGGCACTCGCGGGCGTTAAGAAAAGTCCGAGTGAACAAATGTGAGTCATTTTAGCCGTGACCTGTGGCGCAGAGTCGTCAGGCCCCGCTCAACGTAAGTCCGGCGGAACGGCCTCGGAGGCGATCGTCGCGACCGCTTCATCCACGCTCATCACCAGCTGACGGTCCTCCGACCCAAGGCGGCGCAGCGCGACCGTCCCTTCCTCCGCCTCGCGCTTGCCGACCACCAGCAACAGGGGGACCTTGGCGAGGCTGTGCTCTCGGACCTTGTAGTTGATCTTCTCGTTCCGAAGGTCGGTCTCGACGCGGATACCGGCGGCGGAGAGCTTCCCCGCAACCTGCTGGGCAAAAGCGTCGGCGTCGGAGACGATCGTCGTGACCACCGCCTGCACTGGCGCCAGCCACAGCGGGAATTTGCCGGCGTGATGCTCGATGAGGATTCCGAGGAACCGCTCGAACGTGCCCATGATCGCGCGGTGGAGCATCACCGGATGATGCTTCTCGCCGTCCTCGCCGACGTACACCGCGCCGAGCCGCTCCGGCATGTTCGGATCGAGCTGCAACGTCCCGCACTGCCAGGTCCGGCCGATCGCGTCGGTCAAATGGAACTCGAGCTTGGGTCCATAAAAGGCGCCCTCGCCCGGCAGAGTCTCGTACTGAAGGCCTGTCTCCTTGAGCGCGGTCTCGAGATCGGCTTCAGCCCGGTCCCATTCCTCGTCGCTGCCGATCCGTTCGTCGGGCCGTGTCGCCAGCTTAACCTTGTAATCGGGAAAGCCCAGGTCCCGGTACACCAGGTCGAGCAAGGCGCAGAAGCGCTTGGTCTCATCGACCAGCTGGTCGCGCGTGCAGAATATGTGTCCGTCGTCCTGGGTGAATTGCCGAACGCGCATAATCCCGTGAAGCGCGCCGTGCGGCTCGTTGCGGTGGCAGCAGCCATATTCGGCGAAGCGGATCGGCAGTTCCCGGTAGCTGGTGATGCCCTGCTTGAAGACCTGGATGTGCGCGGGGCAGTTCATCGGCTTCAGCGCGAGCAGCTCGGCATTGCCGGTGATCACCGGCTTGCCTTCCTCGGTCGACGGAACCTCGTCCGGCACCACGAACATGTTCTCGCGGAACTTGCCCCAGTGACCCGACTGCACCCACAGCTTTGAATCGATCAGCTGCGGAGTCTTGATCTCCTGGTAGCCGCCCGCATCCAGCCGCCTGCGGAGGTAAGCCTCCAGCTGGCGCCACATGATCCAGCCATTGGGATGCCAGAAGACGCTCCCCGGCGCCTCGGCCTGAAGGTGGAACAGGTCCATGTCCTGCCCGATCTTGCGATGGTCGCGCTTGGCCGCTTCCTCGAGCCGCACGAGGTAGGCGTCGAGCTGCTTCTTGTTCAGCCAGGCTGTGCCGTAGATGCGGCTCAGCATCGGGTTCTTCGGGTCCCCGCGCCAATAGGCGCCCGACACACGCGTCAGCTTGAACGCTTGGGGGTCGAGCTTGCCGGTCGAGGCGAGGTGCGGCCCGCGGCAGAGGTCGACCCAGGCCTCGTCGCCGTCGCCGGTACGGTACATGGTGATGGTCTCGCCCGCGGGCAGCTCCATCACCCACTCGGCCTTGAACGCCTCGCCTGACTTGGCGAAATGATTGCGGACCTGGTCGCGGGTCCACACCTCGCGCACCAACGGCCGGTCGGCGGCGATGATGCGCCGCATCTCCTCCTCGATTTCCGGCAGCTCCTCCTCGGTGAACGGGCCGCGGCCGGGGGCCGGAGCAAAGTCGTAGTAGAACCCGTCCTCGGTGGCGGGCCCGAAGGTGATCTGGGTTCCAGGAAACAGATTCTGAACCGCCTCGGCGAGGATGTGCGCGAAGTCGTGCCGCACCAACTCGAGTGCCTCAGCCTCATCGCGCGAGGTGATCAGCGCGAGGCTCGAATCTCCTTCAAACGGGCGCGTGATATCGCGCACCTCGCCGTCGACCTTGGCGGCCAGCGCCGCCTTGGCCAAGCCCGGCCCGATCGCCGCGGCAACATCCGCGGGCGTCGAGCCCTCGGGCATTTCTTTCACCGAACCGTCCGGGAGCGCAATCTTGAACATCTTCGTCATGTACGGGCGCCATGTAGCGACAGCGTCCTGTGGCCTCAACTGCGCGTCGCGAGACTTACGGGCGATTCGACACGCTTTGTTAAACACGGTCAATTAAATCGATCCCCGCTCGGGTTGCGTAAGGGGCGGTTTTGCAAAAATATCGTTCGATCCAGGTGCTGCGCGCCGTCGCGGCCTGCAGCGTGCTGGTGTCCCACACCTACGAACCGGTCCGGCACGCGGCGTATGGCGCTGCCGGTGTCGACCTGTTCTTCGTGATCTCCGGATTCGTCATGGCGAATCTCGCGCCGGGGCGAACTGCCGGCCAATTCGCGTGGGACCGCATTTTTCGCATCTACCCCATGTGGTGGATCGCGGCGCTCCCGTGGCTGCTGCTGGTGTGGCGGGGACCGTTTTGTGTCCTTTCGACCCTCACTCTGTGGCCGATCTACGGCGATGCCCATTACCTTCCG
>JAXDPR010000003.1:0-6004 GCA_034668265.1 Sphingomonadales bacterium | reverse complement strand
ATGACCGACGCCTCGAGGCCGAAACCGTTCCCGGTCAGCAGCGGCGGACCGGTCAGCCGAGCGTCGACGAGCCCGTGAACTGCGCTGCCCGAAACCGGAATGTCGTAGATCTCGCCCTGGGCGAAATTCCACGCGGCATGAATCCCCATCGGCAGCCACAGGCTGCGAGTAAGCATGTACGCAGCACCAAGCATGAGTCCGCCACCAACGGCAATCCCCAGTGCGGCGATCGCGCTCGCGTCGGGATTGGCCAGGTGCACGGCGCCGAAGAAGATCGAGGTCAGGATGAGGGCGACCCAACTTCCGCCGAACTCCTCGATCCAGCGGAACAAGATGCCGCGGAACAGCAGCTCCTCGGAGACCGCCGGGAAAATGGCCGAAGTGATCACCGCCGCAAGCAATTCCTTCGAATTTCCCTCGCCGGCGATGCGGTAGACGCCGAGCGTGGCGGCAGCCGCCACGATCAGCGAGAACAGGAGCAGGCCTGCAAGCAGCCCCAGGGCCAGCGGCTTGCCCGCGCCGGCCAGCCTGAGGTCGTCGCGCCTGTCGGTGCCGAGATGCCTGATCGTCAGCTTGTACAGCACGACCAGGATCACGACGGCGATTACGTCGATACGCATGGTCTTGGTAAGCAATGGGATCGGCGGGACGATGACTTGATTGACGACCACCGCCGCCGTCATGCCGGCAAAGTAGATCAGGATAGCAATCGCAAGCGTGACGAGCGGAAAATGGATCACCCGCCGCCACCGCTGCCGCGTCGCCTGACCGGCCTCGCTTCTGTCGGCTTCCCCCTCCATCATCTGCACTGTCGAAGGGAAACGCGCCCGCCGCAAGCCTTGGAAAGGCTGATGGGTTGGGTCGGCAGGCATGTTAGAGGCCGCGCTATGGCAATGGGGGCCTGGCTATACGAGGTAAGCAGCCTTCGCACTCTTCGAGGCGCGATCGCCCGGCGATTCCTGCTCAAGCTCAAGCGCGCCACTCACCGCGCTCCGATCGAGCTGATTGTCCCCACGGCGCGGCGAGTGCTCGTCGTCGCACCGCACATGGACGACGAAGTCATTCCATGCGGGGGAACATTGATTCTCCTCGCCGAACAAGGCGCGGAGATTCACGTGACCTTTGTGACCGACAGCTCGGCCGGCCTGCGATCGGCGGAAGCGGCGGCGCAGCTCATCGCCATCCGTCGTTCCGAAGCGCAACGGGTGAGCGAGCGCCTCGGCTACGTGTCGAACGAGCTCGGCTTCCCGGACGGCCAGCTGCACCGCCACGAGCCCATGCTGACCAAACGCCTCGCCCAGCAGATCACACGGCGGGAGCCGGATATGATCTTCTGCCCATTCCCGGCCGATGCCCATTCCGACCACATGTCCTGCGCCTCCGCGGTCGCGCGCGCCGCCTTGCAGGCCAGACCCGACGCGACCATCCTCGCCAATGAGGTGTGGACGCCGCTGTGGCCGAACGTCGCAGTCGACATCAGTCGCGTCGCGCAGCGCAAGGAGGAGGCGATCCGCCTCTATCGGTCGCAAATCGAGGACCGCGATCATGCCGCCGCCGCGCTCGGCCTCAACCGATTCCGGGGTCTGCCGCATTCGGTAGCCTTTGCCGAGGCCTTCTTCCGCGCCGGCGTGGAGGAATTTTCCCGCCTCGCGTCGCTGCTCGACGAGCTGTGAAGGCGCTGTCCCGAAACTGGCCGCGCCGGGCTTGATCTAAAGGAGCGGGCCGCGCGCCTGCTCGTTCGACAACAGCTTCCTCTTCCGATCGAGCCCGCCCGCATAGCCTCCAAGCGAGCCGTCGCTGCGAATCACCCTGTGGCAGGGGATGAGCACCGCTACGTGATTATCACCGTTCGCGGTGCCAACCGCGCGGACCGCCTTGGGCTGACCGATCGCGGCCGCAATCTGCGCGTAGCTCCGGGTTTCGCCGACGGGGATCTTGCGCAGCTCGCGCCACACCGCCTCCTGGAACGCGGTCCCCGCGACGTCGATCGGCAGCACATGCGCCGCGAGGGGGCACTCGATCACCTCGAGCGCGCCTTCGACCAATTCCTTGAGCCCACCCGAATCCTCGACGATGGTCGCATTCGGGAACAGCCGTCGAAGGGCGTCCGGGCTGTCATCGAAGGTCAGCCGGCAAATGCCCTTGGCCGTGGCCGCGATCAGCATTTGTCCCAGCGGACTGTCGAAATAGGTCCAGCGAATGATCTCGCCGCGGCCGCCGTCGCGCCATGCCGAAGGAGTCATCCCGAGCCTTTCCTTGGCGTCGCTGTAGAAGGTGCTCGGCCCCGCGTAGCCGGCGTCATAGATGGCATCGGTAACCCGGCCATTGGCTTTCAGCGCGGCTTGGGTGCGTTGATTGCGCAGGCCCCGCGCATATTCCGCCGGCGATACGCCAAGGTCACGCTTGAAGATTCGCTGGAAGTGATGCGGCGCGTAGCCGACCGCGCCGGCAACCTCGTCGAGGGTCAGCGGCTCTTCGGCCGCCTCGATCAACTTCACGGCCCGGGCCACTGCCTCGCGGTCGCGACCGACTTCGTCCGGCTTGCAGCGAAGGCAGGCGCGATAGCCCGCAGCTCGGGCCTGCTCGGCGGTGGCGAAAAATTCGACGTGCTCGCGCTTGGGACGCCGCGCCGGGCAGCTCGGCTTGCAATAAATGCCCGTAGTCTTGACCGCGCCGATCACGCGTTCGTCCCAGCTACGGTCGCGGCGCTCGAACGCCGCCCACGCGGTTTCAGGATCGAGGGCGACTATGTTGGTCATTTCTGCGGATCTACGCCGCTCCTCGACCGGTGCAAGGCTCGCCATTGTCAGTTCCTTTCGATCCTCGCGGCAAAGCAGCCACGCGCCGCATTGTGGGCGTGGATCGTCTCGATCTCCGGCTTTTCGAACAGCCTGCGAATGCCGGCATCGGCCTCGCCGGGCTGGGTGAGGATTGCCTCGGCCATCATCCCGTCCTTGTCGAATCCCCTCAGCGACAGCACGCGTGATTCAAAGACCGCCGGCGCCTCATCGATATATTCGGCGGGCCGCTCATCCCTCTCGGTCACGAAAATCGCGTGCGTTGCGCGATAGGGGTTGGCGACCTCGTGACTGACGTGGTTCAGCAACAGAACGCTCTCGCCAATATCGCGGTCGGTGAGGCTGACTCGGCAGGGAAAGCTCGGCTTCTCACTGACCGTCATGCGGACGATGCCTTGTTCGGCCAGCTCCGCGTCGGGAAGGCCGAAAAGATGGCGATAGGGCGCGGGGTCGATCCCGATGATTCGGTAGGTCATGAGGCGATGTAACCTCCGCCGACAATTGACGCTTCCACCGCATTGCGTTCAAACTGTGGGCGCTTGGAAATCACTCTCACCTTTCATGCCCATGATCTGGACAGCCAGGACGTGCAGTATCTCGTTGAGCTGCACTATGCGGAGCTGCGCTCCATCTCTCCGCCGGACGCCTGCCAGGTACTGCCCTCTTCGGGCCTTCGCGATCCCGCGGTCACCTTATGGTCGGCGCGAGAAGATGGTGAGTTGAGGGGCGTCGGCGCGCTGAAGGAGCTTGCGCCGGACCATGGCGAGGTCAAATCCATGCGCACATCGCCGGAAGCGCTTGGCCGCGGCGTGGGCCGCGCAATCCTTCGCCACATCATGGCCGAAGCGAAGTCGCGAGGGTACAAACGCCTCAGCCTCGAGACCGGCAACACGAAGCCGTTCGCCCCGGCGCTGCGCCTTTACGAGAGCGAAGGCTTCCAGGCGTGGGGGCCATTCGGCGACTATCACGACATCCCGTTCAGCAGCTTTTTTTCACGCCGCCTGTAAGCGGATCGACCGCCGTCTTGCATCGCCGCGCACCCCTTGCTAGTGGCCGCGCAACCCATGGGGGCGTGTCGGGGCTAAGCCCGTGGCAACGCCCCGTTTTTCCATGGGGCACATTTCCGTTTCTGGAGCTTGCAAGCGCGTGGAGACATCCGGCGGCATTCGGGCCAGCTTAGCAGGGCGTTATGCCTCCGCTTTGTTCGACCTCGCCCGCGACCAGCGGCAGATCGAATCCGTCGGCAACAGCCTCGACGCGCTCGGCCAGGCGTTGCTCGATTCCGGAGATTTCGCCGACCTGGTTTCAAGCCCGCTGGTGAGCCGCGACGAGGCCGGCAAGGCCTTCGCCGCGCTGGCGCCGCAGCTCGGGCTCGACGCGATCACTGCCAACTTCCTCGGCGTGCTTGCTCGAAACGGCCGCAAGAATCAGTTGCGTAGCGTGATCCGCGCCTTCCGCCGCCTCGCAGCCGAGCACCGCGGTGAAGTCACTGCCGACGTAACCACAGCGCGGCCGCTCGGCGACGACCAGATTGCGGCCCTCAAGCAACAGCTCCGGACGCGTGCCGGCCGCGACGTCGCGATTGACGCGAGCGTCGACCCCACCATCCTCGGCGGAATCGTCGTCAAGCTGGGTAGCCAGCAGATCGACGCCTCGATCCGCACCAAACTCAACCGACTCGCCCAAGCGATGAAGGGCTAAAGCCCGCAAGGGCTTCGATGAAAGGCTAAGCAAGACAATGGATATCCGCGCCGCTGAAATCTCCCGCGTCATTCGCGACCAGATCGCGAATTTCGATGCTGACGCGCAGGTCTCCGAGGTCGGCACCGTGCTCTCGGTCGGTGACGGCATCGCCCGCATCTACGGCCTCGACAATGTCCAGGCCGGCGAGATGGTCGAGTTCGGCAACGGGACCAAAGGCATGGCGCTCAACCTCGAGGCCGACAATGTCGGCGTCGTGATCTTTGGCTCGGACGCCGAGATCTCGGAAGGCTCGACCGTCAAGCGCACCGGCACCATCGTCGACGTGCCGATCGGCAAGGGCCTGCTCGGACGGGTCGTCGACGCGCTCGGCAACCCGATCGACGGCAAGGGCCCGATCGAATCCACCGAGCGCCGCCGCGTCGAGGTCAAGGCGCCGGGCATCATCCCGCGCAAGTCGGTGCACGAGCCGGTGCAGACCGGCCTCAAGGCACTGGACGCGCTGGTACCGATCGGCCGCGGCCAGCGCGAGTTGATCATCGGCGACCGCCAGACCGGCAAGACCGCCGTCGCGCTCGACACCTTCATCAACCAGAAGGACATCAACAAGTCGGGCAAGGAAGCTGAGAAGCTCTACTGCATCTATGTTGCGATCGGCCAGAAGCGATCGACCGTCGCCCAAATCGTCCGCGCGCTCGAAGAGAATGGCGCGATGGAATATACCATCGTCGTCGCTGCGACCGCGTCGGAGCCGGCGCCGCTGCAGTTTCTCGCGCCCTACACCGGCTGCGCGATGGGCGAATATTTCCGCGACAACGGCATGCACGCGGTGATCGTTTACGACGACTTGTCGAAACAGGCCGTCGCCTACCGCCAGATGTCGCTGCTGCTCCGCCGCCCGCCGGGCCGCGAAGCCTATCCCGGCGACGTCTTCTACCTCCATAGCCGCCTGCTCGAGCGCGCCGCCAAGATGAACGAGGACAATGGATCGGGATCGCTGACCGCACTTCCGGTCATCGAGACCCAGGCCGGCGACGTCTCGGCCTACATCCCGACCAACGTCATCTCGATCACCGACGGGCAGATCTTCCTTGAGACCGACCTGTTCTACCAGGGCATCCGCCCGGCGATTAACGTCGGCCTGTCGGTCAGCCGCGTCGGCTCGGCCGCCCAGACCAAGGCGATGAAAAAGGTCGCCGGCTCGATCAAGCTGGAGCTCGCCCAGTATCGCGAGATGGCCGCCTTCGCGCAGTTCGGCTCGGACCTCGACGCGTCGACCCAGAAGCTGCTGAACCGCGGCGCGCGCCTCACCGAGCTGCTGAAGCAGCCCCAATACGCGCCGATGCCTATCGAGGAGCAGGTCGTCTCGATCTTCGCAGGAACGCAGGGCTTCCTCGACCCGGTCGATGTCAAGGACGTGGTCCGCTACGAGGCGGCGATGCTGAGCTTCGTGCGCTCCGAGCATGCCAAGATCCTCGGCAAAATTCGCGACACCAAGGCGCTCG
>JAXDPR010000002.1:0-6133 GCA_034668265.1 Sphingomonadales bacterium | reverse complement strand
CTGACCACGTGCCACAAGACGCAGCCGGCACAGAACCAGGACATGGCGATGGATGACAATGTCGCGGCGGGCGAGCTTCCGCCCAATGCCGAGATCGAGACCCTGCCGCCCGATGAAAGCAGCGTCGACTCCAATGGTGAGCTTGCCAAGGGCGACGACAATCCCGACGTCAACGACCTCGGCAACGGCCACTGAGAGGAGCGGTAGATGAAGCTCTATTATTCGCCGGGCGCCTGCAGCCAGGCGCCGCACATTCTGCTTCACGAGATCGGCCTCGACCATGATGCGGTCGGCGTGGACCTGAGGGCCAAGAAGCTCGAAGACGGCAGCGACTATCTTGCCATCAACCCCAAGGGAGCAGTTCCCGCGCTCGAGCTCGACAACGGCGAAGTGCTCACCGAGAATGCGGTGATCCTCCAGTATCTCGGAGACCGCGCGAATTGGCCCGAAGTGCTCCCGCCAATGGGCGATTTCCGCCGCTACCGCGTGCTCGAAATGGTCAATTTCATCACCACCGAGCTGCACAAGCGTTTCGGCTTCCTGTTCAACCCGAACGCGACCGACGAGATGAAGCAGGTCGTCATCGACGACCTCGGCAAGAAGCTCGACTGGATTGATCAGTGGCTCGGCGACGGCCCCTATCTGTTCGGACAGGACCTGACCCTCCCCGACACCTACCTGTTCGTCATGGCGAGCTGGGCGGACAAGATGCTTGGCGGCCTGGACCGCTGGCCACACCTCAAGGCCTTCCAAGAGCGGATGCAGCAGCGAGATTCGGTTCGCAACGTCCTTCGGTTCGAGGGATTGCTAGAGGAGGAACCCGCAGGCTAGAGCGCCTGCGCAATGAGCCAATTCGACCTGACCGAGGACCAGCTCCAGATCCAGGAGATGGCGCGCAAGTTCACGGCCGATGCCATTACCCCGTTCGCCGCCGAATGGGACGAGAAGCATATCTTCCCCAGAGACACGATCCGCGAGGCGGCCGAGCTCGGCTTCGGCGCGATCTACGTGTCGGAGGAGAGCGGCGGGATCGGCCTCGGGCGCCTCGAAGCGGCGCTGATCTTCGAAGCCCTGTCCTATGGCTGCCCGTCGACCAGCGCCTTCATCTCGATCCACAACATGGTCTGCTGGATGATCGATCGCTTCGGCTCGGCCGAGCTCAAACAGAAGTACCTGCCGGCGATGATCACCATGGATCACATGGGCAGCTATTGCCTGACCGAGCCATCATCGGGTTCGGACGCGGCCGCGCTGAAGACCAAGGCTGTGCTCGACGGCGACCATTATGTCGTCAGCGGCTCCAAGGCCTTCATCTCGGGCGCCGGCGCCAATGACGTTATGGTGGTGATGGTCCGCACCGGCGAGGACGGCCCCAAGGGCATCAGCGCCCTGGTCGTCGAAAAGGACATGACCGGTGTCAGCTTCGGCGCGTTGGAGAAGAAGCTTGGCTGGCACTCCCAGCCGACCGCGCAAGTCAATTTCGACGAGGTCCGGGTTCCGGTCGCCAACCGCGTCGGCGCCGAGGGCGAGGGCTTTCGGATCGCGATGATGGGCCTCGACGGCGGCCGCCTTAACATCGGCGCCTGCTCGCTTGGCGGCGCCCAGCGCTGCCTCGACGAAGCGATCAGCTACACCAAGGAACGCAAGCAGTTCGGCCAGGCGATCGCCGATTTCCAGGCGACTCAATTCACGCTCGCCGACATGGAGACCGAGCTTCAGGCGGCGCGCTATCTCCTCTACGTCGCGGCGGCCAAGGTCACCGCCGACGCCCCCGACAAGACCCGGTTCGCTGCCATGGCCAAGCGGCTTGCGACCGACACCGGTTCGTCGGTCGTCGATAGCGCGCTGCAGCTCCACGGCGGCTACGGCTACCTTCAGGACTATCCGATCGAACGCTTCTGGCGCGACCTGCGCGTGCACTCGATCCTCGAAGGAACCAACCAAATCATGCGCGTGATCGTCAGCCGGGACCTGCTCCGCCAGTGAATCTGAGCACCCAAATGACCGGCGACGTCCTGATTTCGACCCAGGACCGGGTCGGCAGAATCCGTCTCAACCGCCCCAAGGCGATCCACGCGCTCACCACGGGAATGTGCGAGGCGATCAGCGCTGCGCTACTCGGCTGGATGCACGACGACAAAGTCGAGGCCGTGGTCATCGACCATGCCGAGGGCCGCGGCTTCTGTGCCGGCGGTGACGTGGTGATGATCGCGCGCAGCGGAAACGGGGACGCGGCCGAGGCCAAGCGTTTCTTCTTCGCCGAGTACCGGCTCAACCATTTGCTCTTCACCTACCCCAAGCCGACCGTCGCGATCACGGACGGGATCACCATGGGCGGCGGCGTCGGAATCTCGCTTCCGTGCGATTTCCGCATCGCCACCGAGAACACTCGGTTCGCCATGCCGGAGACGGGCATCGGCCTGTTCCCCGACGTCGGCGGCGGCTGGTATTTGCCGCGCCTGCCCGGCCGCATCGGCGAGTTCATGGCGCTTACCGGCGCAAGGCTGGACGGCGCCGAATGCCATTATCTCGGGCTCGCCACCCACTATGTCGAGCAGGCGGCGCTTCCCGACATGATCGATCGTATCGCCACAACCCCACAGCGGGTCCAGGGACCGATCGGCGCTTTCGCGGCCAACCCGCCCGAAGCCAAGATCGAGCAGAACCTGCCTTTGATCACCAAGCTGTTCGCCTCTGACCGTTTGGAGGACGTGCTCGCCGCGCTCGAGGGCGATGACAGCGACTGGGCGCTGACCGAACTAGGGACGCTGCGCACCAAGAGCCCGCTATCGTGCAAGGTGTCGCTGCGGCTGATGGCCGAAGGCGCGAGCCGCGCAAGCTTCACCGACGAGATGCGCGCCGAATATGCGCTCGCTGGGCGGGTCGCTCGAACGCACGACTTCCGCGAGGGCGTGCGCGCCTTGCTGATCGACAAGACCGGCGATCCGCAATGGGACCCGGCAGTGCCCGAAGAGGTTACAGACGAGATGCTCGACGTGCTCTTTGCGCCGCTGCCCGAAACCGAGGCGTGGACGCCGTTCCCGGAGACGAACGCATGAGCGACTACAACACGATCCTGGTCGAGCAGCGCGGCGCGGTAACGCTCGTCTCCCTCAACCGGCCGCAGGCGCTCAATGCTCTCAACAGCGAAGTACTCAAGGAGCTGACAGAAGCCTTCCAGGCTTACGACGCCGACCCCTCGCAGCATTGCCTCGTGCTGACCGGTTCGGAGAAGGCGTTCGCCGCCGGCGCCGACATCAAGGAAATGTCGGGCCAGGGCTTTGCCGACATGTACTCGTCGGACTTCTTCGCCGGCTGGGAGAAGGTCACCGCGACGCGCAAGCCATGGCTCGCCGCAGTTGCCGGCTATGCGCTCGGCGGCGGGTGCGAGGTCGCGATGATGGCCGATTTCATTGTCGCCGCCGACACCGCCAAGTTCGGCCAGCCCGAGATCAAGCTTGGGGTCACGCCGGGCATGGGCGGCTCGCAGCGGCTCGCGCACGCCGTCGGCAAGGCCAAGGCGATGGAGATGTGCCTGACCGGGCGGATGATGGACGCCACCGAGGCCGAGCGCTCGGGGCTGGTCGCCAAGGTCGTTCCTGCCAATGAGCTGATGACCGAGGCGATGAAGACCGCCGAGGCAATTGCCGCCATGCCGCCCCTCGCCGCCATTGCGGTCAAGGAAATGGTCAATGCCGCCTTCGAAATTCCGCTCGGCCAGGGGATCCGCTTCGAGCGGCGCCTGTTCCACGGCCTGTTCGGCACCGAAGACCAGAAGGAAGGCATGGCCGCCTTCGTCGAAAAGCGGCCGGGCAACTGGAAGGGGCGCTAGCCATGGCGAAAATCGCGTTCATCGGTCTCGGCCACATGGGCGGCGGAATGGCGCCGATCCTCGCCAAGGCCGGTCACGAGGTTCGCGCCTTCGATCTCGTTCCCGAGGCCGTTCAGCATGCGGCCGAAGGCGGCTGCACGCCGGCCGGCTCGGTCGCCGAGGCAGTCAAGGACGCGGATGTCGTCATCACCATGCTCCCTGCCGCCAAGCATGTCCGCGCGGTGTTCGAAAATGATGTCGCCCCCAATTCGAAGGCGGGTGCGCTCCTCATCGACTGCTCGACGATCGACGTCGCATCCGCTCGCGAGGTCGGCGAAGCGATGCAGGCCCGCGGCTTCGACTTCGTCGATGCACCCGTCTCCGGCGGAATCGCCGCGGCGGCGGGCGGTACCCTCACCTTCATGGTCGGCGGCAGCGATGCGCAGTTCGAGCGCGCCCGGCCTATCCTCGAACCTATGGCGAAGGCGGTGATCCACGCCGGCCAGCTCGGCGCCGGCCAGGCAGCGAAGATCTGCAACAACATGATCCTCGGCGCGACCATGGCAGCGACCGTCGAGGGATTCGTGCTGGCGAAGAAGCTCGGGCTCGACCTGCAGACCTTCTTCGACATTTCGTCCAAGGCCTCGGGCCAGAGCTGGTCGATGACCAGCTACTGCCCGGTACCAGGCGTCGGCCCGGACACGCCCGCCGACCATGATTATGAGGGCGGGTTCGCGGCGGCTTTGATGCTCAAAGACCTGAAGCTCGCCGAGGAAGCCGCAAGCAGCGTAGGGGCGTTCACTCCGATGGGCGCCAAGGCCGAAGAACTCTACCAGCGCTTCGTCGACGGTGGCGGCGGGAACAAGGACTTCTCCGGCCTGATCAAGATGATCGATGACAGCTCGAAAGCTGCTCAGGAATAGGAGAGAACATGCGTATCGCGCCTTTCGCCGTGGTCTTCAGTGTCGCCCTCCTGGCTGGCTGCGGTGGTCCGGAAACGAGCCAGGGAAACAATGCCCAGGCGAGCATCAGCAATGAATCGCGCGATTCGAGCCAGGCCGCCTCGTCGAACCTCGAGGTTCGCCTGTCGCAGGGCGACGCGGCCAAGATCATGCATGATCGCCACGAGGCCATGGAAGGGCTCGGCAAAGCGATGAAGGCGCTGCATCGCGAGCTGGATTCAAGCAAACCAGACATCAACGTCATCCGCGCGCAGACCTCGATCATGGCATCGACCGCGGCGAAGATTCCAGCTTTCTTCCCGGCAGGCACCGGACCCGATGTCGGCAAGACTCGGGCAAAGCCGGAGATCTGGACGCAACAGGATCTGTTCATCCGCAAATCGAAGGATTTCCTTGCGGCCTCACAGGCAATCGACGCGGCGGCCAAGGCGGGCGACGTGAACAAGGTCATGGCCCTTCACGAAAATGTCGATAAGGCCTGCAAGGCCTGCCACGATCCGTTCCGCGCACCCGAGCACTGAGCAGCATGGCGCGCGCGGAGCAGCCGGTCTGGGATCTGCCGATCCGGCTGGTCCACTGGACGCTCGCAGGCCTGATCGCGTTCAGCTGGTGGTCGGTCCACAACCATCACACGGACTGGCACATCTGGTCGGGCTGCGCAGTTCTGACGCTGCTCATCTTCCGCTTGCTGTGGGGCTTCGTCGGCAGCTCGACGGCGCGCTTCTCGAGCTTCGTCCGCGGGCCCCGGACTGTGCTCTCGTATCTAAGCGGGCGTTGGACCGGGATCGGGCACACGCCGTTGGGCGCGCTCAGCCTAATCGCTCTCTTTGGGGCCCTCGCGATCCAGGTCGGGCTTGGCCTCATCGCCGAGGACGAGGACGGCCTCTATACTGGACCGCTCTACCGGCTCGTCAGCAGCGACACGTCCGACAAGGCGCGCGACCTCCACGAGCTGTGGTTCAACGTAATCCTCGGCCTCATCGCTCTCCACGTCGCAGCGATCATTTTCTACCGATTGCGCGGCAAACATTTGACCAAGCCGATGATCACCGGGCGCGCCGTGGTCGGCCCGGAAACGGCTCCGATGCGTCCTGGCAAGTGGTGGGTCGCGCTGATTTGCCTTGGCGTCTCGATAGGGATCGTGCGCTGGGTCATCGCCGGCGCGCCACCCTTCGGCCATTGGGCTCCTTCTTGATCCCAAAGCGGCGGTGGCCCACATGCGACCCATGCTGATCCGCACCGAGCAGACGCCGAACCCCTCCACCCGCAAGTTTTTGCCGGGCGAGAGCGTCATGAATGCTGGAACGCGCGACTTCGCCGATGCCGAGACTGCCGAAGCCTCGCCACTCGCCGCGGCTTT
>JAXDPR010000001.1:0-4789 GCA_034668265.1 Sphingomonadales bacterium | reverse complement strand
GAAGTACGCTGTCGCTGACTCCGGCATGGTCGGCGAGCTCGCGGATTGTGCCTTGGCGACCCTCGAGCGCGGCGAGCGCCTTTTCGCGCTGCGGTGTCAGGCGGTCGGGCACCATCCCGGTTGGACGATATTCGATAAGTTGCCTCGAGCCTTCCAACGCCGCCGACGACGGCAGCACCATCCGCAGCACCGAGGCCAGAGGCGCGAGATAGTAATCCGCCGTCCACTCGGCGAGGCGCCGGAGCGGTGCGGCGATCGGCGGCACGCCGACCAGCCCAGCGAGCGGCCGCAGCCGGGAGTCTGGGACTTCGTTGCTCGGGAGCCGCTCCGCTTCCCAGGCGACGCCGAGCAATTGCCGCGGCCCCAACGGCGCGACGACGATCGAGCCCGGCTCGACGGCCATGCCCTCAGGCACCCGGTAATCGAGCGGCCCGAGCGCGGAATTCAACGTAACGACACGGGCGCGCTTCATCTCTATGAGCAGATGCGGGCTGAAGGGACGTCAAGCAAGAGGACGTTCGCGCAATGATCGCACGACGCTGGCACGGCCGGATTCCCGCAGCCAAGGCGGCTGATTATCTGAAGCTGATGAAGGACGTCGGCATTGCCGACTATCGCTCGACCGAGGGCAATCGTGGCGCCTGGTGCCTGCACCGCCGCGACGGCGACGTGGTCCACGTCGAGATGTTCACTTTGTGGGACGGTCTCGACGCGATCCGTCGCTTTGCCGGGGACGACCTTACCAAGGCGAAATATCACGACTTCGACCCCGGCTTCCTGCTCGAGCTCGAGCCCGAGGTCACACACTTCGAGGTCGTCGACTAAATGGACGCGCAGGCGCAGCTCGACTCGTTCATCGACAAATATACGCCGGAGGTGGGAGCACTGACCCGCGCGCTCCTGGACAAAATGAAGGCGCGCATCCCCGGCGCGGCGATCCTTGTCTACGATAATTACAATGCGCTCGCGATCGGTTTCGGACCGAATGAAAAGGCTGGGCAGGCCATTCTGTCCCTGGCTGTCATGCCGCGATGGGTGACGCTCTGTTTCCTGTGGGGTGTTCAGCTGCCGGACCCACATCGGCTATTGAACGGAAGCGGAAGCCGGGTGCGGCATGTCCGACTGCACACGTCCGATGCGTTCGACGATCCTCGAGTCCAGGAGCTCATCGCAGCGGCACTGGACCGATCCGAGCCGCCGATCGATCCGGCAGCCGAGCTGCCGCTCATCATCAAGTCGATTTCGGCCAAGCAACGGCCACGAAGGCCGACGAGCTAGCGCCTATTTGCCGCGCTTCTTGCGGTGGCTGTCGAGGTCGAGGACCGCGGATTCCTCTTCGGGCTGGAGCAGCCCGAGCCGGCGGGCGACCTCCTGATAGGCTTCCTCGACACCGCCGAGGTCCTGGCGGAACCGGTCCTTGTCGAGCTTCTCGCCCGTCTTGATGTCCCACAGCCGGCAGCCGTCGGGGCTGATTTCATCCGCGAGGATGACGCGCGCATAGTCGCCGTCCCAGACGCGCCCGAACTCCAGCTTGAAGTCGATCAGGCGGATCCCGATCGCCGCGAACATGCCCGACAGGAAGTCGTTGATGCGGATCGCCATGTCGGCGATGTCGTTCATCTCATCCTGCGTCGCCCAGCCGAAGCAGGCGATATGCTCGTCGGCGATCATCGGATCGCCGAGCGCGTCGTCCTTGTAATAATATTCGATGATCGTCCGCGGCAGCTGCGTGCCCTCCTCGATCCCGAGGCGCTTCGACAGCGAGCCCGCGGCGACGTTGCGGACCACGATCTCGATCGGGATGATCTCGACCTGGCGGATCAGCTGCTCGCGCATGTTGAGGCGGCGGATAAAGTGGGTCGGAACGCCGATCACCTGGAGCGCGGTAAAGATATGCTCCGAGATGCGGTTGTTGATAACGCCCTTGCCGCTGATGGTACCGCGCTTCTGCGCGTTGAAGGCTGTCGCGTCGTCCTTGAAATATTGGATGAGCGTGCCCGGCTCGGGACCCTCGTAGAGGATCTTGGCCTTGCCCTCATAGATCTGGCGGCGGCGAGCCACGGTTCGCGTCACTCCAAGGAAAACGGAAGGAGCGCGCGCTATAAGCGAGGAGCGCGGTGCGTGCTAGTCCGCGCTCCTCGCAGGGTGTCAGTGTGAACGGGCGCGCTTCGGCTTCACGGCCCACGGCGCGGAATATTCGATGCTGACAAGCACTTCGAAGGCATCGTGAATCGCGCTGCCGAGGCGGCTGAGGCTCTGAGCGGCAGCCGCGTTGAGCTCGCCGCGTGCCTCGCGATAGTGGCGGTCGTAAATCTCGTCGATCATGGTGATCATCCCTTCTGAGTCTTTGGCTTGTCAGAGCGCGAGCGGAAAGGCGTCGATGCGGTCGTTGGCGGCGCGAACGGCGCACTCGACGAGCTCGAGACGGCGGGCTTCGCTGAGGATGCGCCAAGAGCGCGCGGTCGTGCGGAGCTCTTCGGCCTTGGCGACCTGCTCGACAGGTCCGTTTTCGATGAACGCACGGGTGCTGAGTCCATAAGCCATGGCAAGTCTCCTCGGTTTCGATTGCCGCCGACGGGGGCGGGCTGTGAGGGGAGGGTCAATCCCCGCCGGCGACTTGATTTGTTATCTATGATTCGAGCGTTCGTTTCGCCAATCAAACACTCGACAGAGGCTATAAATTGGCCTTATCAACCGGCTGATGAGACGGCTTCCCCCACTGGCCTCGATCCGGGCGTTCGAAGCGGCCGCGCGCACCGAGAATTTCACCGCCGCGGCGGCCGAGCTGGGGATGACCCAGGCAGCGGTTTCCTATCAGGTAAAGAGCCTCGAGGAGCGGCTCGGCGCGCCGCTATTCGTGCGCGAGAAAGGCCGGGCTCGGCTGACGCCGCTTGGCCAGCGGCTGCTTCCGGCGCTGTCGTCGGCGTTCGATGCGATCGAGGCCGCATTCGCGAGCCATCGCGAGGAAGACGAATCCCTCCTGACGATCACCACCACCCACACCTTTGCCAACACCTGGCTCGCGTGGCGTTTGGGGGCCTTCCAGATGGAGCATGCCGACCTCGCAGTCAGGATGACGACCAGCAACGAGCTATGCGACCTGCGCGCCGGCGATGCCGATGTCGCGGTCCGCGCCGGCACCGGGGGCTGGGAGGGCATGGAGGAGCACCGGCTGTTCGAATCCTCGTTCACGCCGATGACCAGCCCGGAATGCCTCGCCGCCGCCGAGCGCAAGATCGGCCGAAAGCTCGAACCGAGGGACCTGCCCGGCCAGATCTTGATCAACCCGGTGGACGAATGGTGGCAGCAATGGTTCTCCGACAATGGAATTCCAGCCGACGAGGCGGTGCTTCGCCGGCCCGGCATCCGCCTCGAGAACCAGGCCAACGAGGGCCATGCGGCGATGGCGGGGCAGGGCTTTGCGCTGCTCACGCCCTTGCTGTGGAAGGGCGACATCGCCGCGGGGCGGTTGTGCGTGCCGTTTCCCGACCGGATTTCGGCGCGCGGTTGGGCCTATTGGCTAATCTTCCCGCGGGAGCGGCGAATGGTGCCCAAGGTCAAACGGTTTCGCGAGTGGCTGCTCCAGGAAATGCGCCTGGCGCTCGAGCAGATCGACGGCGGCTGGGCGGCGCAAGGGCGGGTACCGGAGATCGTCCGGCAAGCCGGGTAACCCGGCAGGCGGCAGCCAAGTCGCCGCGCATTAAATCTGGGTTTAAGCCAGGCAGTTAACGAATCTGCTTGCAATCTTTACCAAATCTAGGCTCGGGTTTGTCGGATAACCGACGATTTTGTTCGAGTCGCGACTCCTACAGGGGCGAAAGGAGCGCAGTGGGTCGTTTGGCGTGCAATGACCGGGGGCATGCGCGCGTTCGTCGGCGGGCGGCGTTGTTGCGCGCCTGCGCGGTTGCCGCTTTGGCGGTCGCTGGAGGTTTCGGCATAACAGCCGCGCGGGCTGATCCGCCGCCGTGGGCCGGTCCGCCGCCAAATGCAGGTCCGCCGCCAAACGTTGGACCTCAAGCAAACGCGGGCCCGCCGCCCAACGCAGGCCCACCTCCCAACGCTGGCCCTCCGCTGAATGCGGGTCCGCCGCCCAACGCTGGCCCGCCGCCGAATGCAGGTCCGCCGCCGAACGCAGGGCCACCGCCGAGCGCTGGCGCATCGGTCAACGCCGGCCCGGCGCCCAATGCCGGTCCGCCCGCGAACGGCGGTCCACCGTCTAACGCCGGTCAACCGGCGAGCGCGGGACCGCCTCCAAACGCTGGCCCGCCACCGAGCGCCGGTCCGTCCCCTGACGCCGGTCCGCCCGCGACTGCAGGGCTGCCTTCCAACGCTGGTGCGCCATCGAATGCCAGTCCACCGTCCGCGGGGGCAGGACCGCCGTCCGACGCCGGTCCGCCTGTCGCGACTCCATCGGCGGGAACCGGAGCATCCCAATCGACGGGCGAACCTGCGGCAGGCACTTCGCAGGGGCACGGCAGCGTTGCGAGCGCGGGAAATGCCGGTGGCACAAATAGCGCTTCCACCGCCTCGCAAGAAGTTGTCGTGAACCAGGGCACGTTCGACGTCGCCCTTACAAGTGCGCAGCTGGCCGCGGCTGCAACGCCTTCAACGCAGGCCGCATTGATCGTCACCGCGGGCAATCTGCCGGCGGCCGCGGGTGCCGCGCATGTAGAGAATGGCGCAATTGTATTGACAGCGGCGTCAAGCGCTTCGGGCCACGGCAACGGTCCGGCTGTTCAGGGCGATCCCTGCGCGAAGGGCAACGGAAATCCCTGTAACGGCAATAATG